>DATJHY010000168.1:0-11837 GCA_035493635.1 Gemmatimonadaceae bacterium
TGCGCGCGGTTGCAGCATCCGCACATTCTCACCGTACTCGACTCGGGCGAGGCGAACGGGCAGCTGTGGTTCACGATGCCGTTCGTGGAGGGCGAGTCGCTGCGCGACCGGCTCAATCGCGAGAAGCAGCTTTCGGTCGACGAAGCGCTGCGCATCACGCGTGAGGCAGCGTCGGCACTGGACTACGCCCACCGGCATGGGGTGGTGCACCGCGACATCAAACCCGAGAACGTCCTGCTGTCGGACGGGCACGCCCTCGTCGCCGATTTCGGAATCGGCCGGGCGCTCGCGTCGGGAGAGCAGCGGCTGACGGCGACCGGGCTCTCGCTCGGCACGCCGGCGTACATGAGCCCCGAACAGGCGGCTGGCGATCCGAATGTCGATGGGCGGAGCGACATCTACAGTCTGGCGACGGTGTTGTACGAGATGCTGTCCAGCGAGACCCCCTTCTCCGCCCCGACGTCGCAGGCGATGATCGCGCGCCGATTCACCGACACGGCGAAGCCGTTGCGGCAGGTGCGCGAGTCCGTGCCGGAGTCGGTCGAGCGGGCGGTGGCGAAGGCGCTGTCGCGAACGGCGGCCGACCGGTTCGCGACGGCGAGTGAGTTCAGTCAGGCGCTGAGCGTCGCGCCGACGGTGGCGACAACCGCATCGGCGGCGGTTGCGACGCCAACGCCTGTGCGACGCCGGATGTCACCGGCGCTGACCACGCTGGCGCTCGGCTTTCTCCTCGGCGTCGGCGTGCTGTTCGCCTGGCGGCGAAGTGAGTCGGGCAAGAACGATATCGGCAGCCGCGTCATCGCAGTGCTGCCATTTGAGAACCAAGGCGACGCGGCGAACGAGTACTTCGCCGACGGCATCGCCGACGAGGTGCGCGGCAAGCTCTCGGCGCTGCCGGGGTTGACGGTGATCGCCGGCGCGAGCTCGCGCGAGTACAAGAAGACGACCAAGTCGATCGACCAAGTCGCGCGCGAGCTCGGCGCGCAATATCTGCTCGTCGGCAAAGTGCAATGGGTGAAGGACGCCAATGGCACGACGCGAGTATTGGTGAGCCCCGAGCTGATGCAGGTCCGCGGCGGCAGGCTCACGACGCGCTGGGAGCAGCCGTTCAATGCCGCGATGACCGACGTGTTCGCGGTGCAGGCGGACATCGCGAGCAAAGTTGCGAGCGCGCTCGACGTGGCGCTGGGTGACAGCGCGCGGCGGGCCGTGGCGGCAGCGCCGACGGCGAACGTCGCGGCGTACGACGCGTTCCTCAAGGGTGAGGCGGCGTCGCAGGAGCTATCGGTTGCCGACCCGCCGAGTCTCCGCCGAGCGATCGGCTTCTACGAGCAGGCGGTAGCGCTCGACTCGACGTTCGCCCGTGCCTGGTCGCGGCTCGCCTTCGAGAGAGCAACGCTCTACTTCAATGCCCCGCCGACGCGCGAACTGGCAGAGGCGGCGCGCGTTGCGGCAGAACGAACGCGGTTGCTTGCGCCGGGTTCAGCAGACGCCGCCCTGGCGTGGACGTCTTACTACTCCGGAGTCGATCATGATAACGAGCGCGCGCACGAGGCGCTCGAATCGGGATTGAAGGCCGCTCCAAATGATGTCCAGCTGCTCGGGAATGCGGCGTTGATCGAGCAGAAACTGGGCCGCTCGGACGCCGCGCTTCAGCACTTCGCCCGTGCACGTGCGCTCGATCCGCGCTCCGCAGTCACGGCTCGGCGTCTCTCCACGACGTTACTCTACCTGCGCCGCTATCCCGAGGCGCGGGCGGCCGCCGACAGCGCGCTGGCGCTCGCGCCGACGAACTTGAGCATCATCGAGGACCGGGCGATGATCCCGCTGGCCCAGGGCGACCTTGACGGTGCGCGCGCGATGATCCGGGCAGCACCGGCGAGCGTCGATCAGACCGCGCTGCTCGTGTTCTTTGCCGCCTACCAGGATTTGTACTGGGTGCTGGACGACAGGCAACAGCAGCAACTGCTCGAGCTACCGGTGAGTGCCTACGACGGCGATCGCGCCAGCTGGTCGATCATCCGCGCCCAGACGTATTTCGCGCGTGGCGACCGCGCACGAAGCCGGATCTACGCCGACTCCGCTCGGCTCACGTTGACAGAACAGGTCCGAGCGGCGCCAAACGACGGGCAGCAACACGCACTCCTCGGTCTCGCCCTCGCCTATCTGGGAGAGAAGTCCCAAGCGATCCAGGAAGGCGAACGGGGGGCGCAACTGTGGCCGGTGGCGACCGATGCGTTCGCCGGAACGTACATCCAGCATCAGTTGGCACGGATCTACGCGCTGACGGGCGAGCCGGACAAAGCGATCGACATTCTCGAATCGCTCCTCAAGATCCCGTACTATCTGTCGCCCGGCTGGCTCCGGATCGATCCCGAGTTCGCGATGCTCAAGGGGAATGCGAGGTTCGAGCGGCTGATTGCGCGGTAGGCGGGCGACTCGGCGACTCGGCGACTCGGCGACTGCTAGTGTCGAACACCGATGCGCGCTTCCGACTTTACGGTCACCGGTTGCGGCAGGGCCTTTAGATACGCGATCAGCGCGTCGAGGTCCGTGACGTTGATTGGCTCGGAGGCGATCGGCTGACCCGGAAACCCCAGGCCGCTTCCGCCGGTGAGCATGAAGTCGTTGATCACCACCGAATACGTCGCCGCGTCGTCGAACGACCGGCCGTCGGCGAGCGTGAGCGACGTGATGCGCGAACCGGCGCTGCGTGTCGAGTCGTACACGATACGCGCACCGCTCACCCATGCATTCGGATTCCGTCCGCCGACGATTTTCTCGAAGTAGCGCCGCATGTCGGCACCGTTCGCGCTGATCTTGTACAGAACGTTTCCAAATGGCGATATCTCGAACACGTCGCTGTATCGCACGGTCCCGGCGTGGAGCGGTGCGCGCACGCCGCCGTGGTTCATCACGCCGAAATCCGCGTGGCCGGCGGCGCGCATCGCGTCGGCGATGAGATCGCCCAGCGGTGAGTCGTCGGTTTGTCGAAGCTCCTGGGCTGACGTGGCGATGACGGCTGATGCCTTGTCGGCGACGGCCGCCTGGGCGGTGGCAACGCGCTGCGCCACCCAGGCGTCGGGGGCGACCGAGTCCGTGTAGACCGGACGGACTTCGTGCCGTGTCGGTGCGCTCGTCCGATCGAACGGAATGTCGACCACGTCGATCGCGACACCCGAGGACATCGCCTGGACGATCGGTACGCCGCTCACGACTGTGTTCAGCAGGACGTGCGTATGGCCGGCGATGACTGCGTCGACCGGCTGCTTGAGTGCCCCGACCATGTCGAAGATCTCGCCGCGACACCTGCTCGCTTCTGCCTGATCGCAGAATCCACCAATGTGGGCGATGACGACGACGGTGTTTGCCCCGCGCCGGCGAAGGTCAGCGGCGAGGCTGTCGACGATCGGCGCCGGGTCGTCGAAGCGGAGTCCCTCGATGAGGCTCGCCTTGGCCGACGTGGTCGTGCTGCGAGTGAGCAATCCGATCACGCCGATCCGGAACGCGCCGCGCGTGATCAGTGTGTCGTCGCGAATCCACGGCGCGTCGCGGCCGTCGGCGTAGCGCACGTTGGCTGCCAGCACGCCGTAGCGTTCGTCGTGCATGCGCGCACGAAGCGTGTCCTGGCCCCAATCGAACTCGTGGTTGCCGAGCGCCGCCGCCGCGTAGCCGAGATGGTTGAAGATCTCGGAGATCGGCCGGCCGAACGCGAGGTTCGACGCGAGCGTTCCTTGAAACTCGTCGCCGGCGTCGACGAGGATCCACTCACACGCCGGCGCAACGCACTCCGACTCGGCGCGCTCGATCGTCGCCGCGAGGGCGGCCGCGCCGCCGCGTTGGGCTCCGCCGATGCGCCGCGGCTCGAGGGCGCCGTGGAAATCGTTCGTGCCGATGATGCGCAATCGGGCGGTCGCGGCGGGCGCGGGCGCCTGGCGGGCGACGCAGGCGCTCAATGCGGCGATGAAGAGCAGGTGCGATGCGCGACGTGCGACAAGGGACAAGGGAACACCTCCGTGTGCTGGATGGTGTGGTGTCGGCGGACGCGGGGCAAGTTGCATCCCCGGGCGGTGCAGGACTGTGGCCAGGGCCCGCCTGCCGCAAATGCATCGCCTCCGATGCGCTCCGCCACGTCTCAGCGACTGATCACATCTGTTCGAAATCCCGCCCGTCGACTATCCTCAACCGAGCTCCCTCCTGAGTCTTCTCGTAGTCCGGAGCCGTCATTGCCTTCTCTCGATGACGAGCTGAAGACGCTCCTCTCTGGCCAGTACGTGATCACCCGCGAGCTCGGTCGCGGCGGGATGGCCACCGTTTTTCTCGCGACGGATGTGAAGCACGATCGGCCGGTGGCGCTCAAGGTCCTGCACCCCGATCTGGCGCACGCGCTCGGCCCCGAGCGCTTCCAGCGAGAGATACGACTCGCCGCGCGACTGCAGCACCCGCACATCCTCACGGTCCACGACTCGGGCGAGACGGCCGGATGCCTCTGGTTCACGATGCCGTTCGTAGACGGCGAGAGTCTGCGCGACCGGCTTCGCCGCGAGCGGCAGCTTTCCGTGGACGATGCGCTGCGCATCACCGGTGAAGCCGCGCAGGCGCTCGCGTATGCGCACGAGCGCGGAGTGATCCACCGTGACGTCAAGCCCGAAAACCTTCTGCTCACCAGGGACGGCAACACGCTGGTCGCAGATTTCGGCATCGCGCGCGCTATCACGGTGGGCGACGAGCAGCTCACGCGCACGGGCATGAGTGTCGGCACGCCCGGCTACATGAGCCCCGAGCAGGCCGCCGCCGATCCGCACCTCGACGCGCGCACCGACGTGTACAGCCTCGGCGCGGTGCTGTTCGAGATGCTCGCCGGCGAGCCGCCATTCACGGGGCCGACGGCGCAAACGATCGCTGCGAAGCAGCTCACGTCGACCCCGCCGAGCGTACGCAGCGGCCGGCCGAGCGTCCCGGAGAGCGTGGACGCGGCGATCCGGAAAGCGCTCGCCCCCACACCGGCCGACCGACACGCCGATGCTGCGGAGTTTGCGCAGGCGCTCGGCGCAGCCGGCGCCGGAAGGCCTGCGACCGTGCGAAATCGCCGACTTCCGCGGCGCACGCTCGTCGCCGCCGGTCTGGCGCTCGTCGCTCTTGCGGGCAGCGTCGCGTGGTGGACTCTGCGCGGCGGCATAACGATTGGCGCGGCGGTCAAGGACCGCGTCGCCGTGCTTCCGTTCACGGTGCACGGAGGCGGCAATCTCGAGTTCTTGTCGCAGGGGCTGGTGGACCTCCTGAGCCGGAATCTCGACGGGGCGGGAGATTTGCGCAGCGTCGATGGCGCGACGGTGCTGACGGCCGCAAAGTCCGAGGGAACGAATGCCATTGGACCAGAGGCCGCGTACAGGATCGCCCATCGCGTGGGCGCGGAGCTGTTCGTGGTGGGCAGTGTGAGCGGCATCGGTGACTCGTTGCGGATCGACGCGAGCCTATACGACGGCGCGGCCGCGCCACCCTCAGTCGTGACGCAGGTGAGCGTGCGCGGCGACACCACGCAGCTCTTCGCGTTGCTCGATCGGCTGGCCGGTCAGCTCATGGTCGGCCAGCGTCGCGGGCCCGGATCGCGACTCCTCCAGACCGCCGCGGCAACGACGCAGTCGCTCCCGGCGCTCAAGGCCTACCTTGGAGCGGAACGAAGTCTGCGGCTCAACGAGCGAGCCGCCGCAATAGCGGGATTCGACAGCGCGGTGCAACTCGATACCAGCTTCGCGCTGGCATATTACCGGCTGGCGGTGACGAGCGCCTGGATGGGACGTAGTTCGACCGTTCGGGCGTACACGGCGCGCGCAATGCGCCTGAGCGGCCGCCTTGCGGAACGCGACCGTCGGTTGCTCGAAGCGTTCGCCCGACTCGTGGACGGCGATCCCGATCGCTCCGAGCGCGAGTATGGCGCGATTCTCCGCGACTACCCGGACGATCTCGAGGCGAATTGGCAGCTCGGGACGCTGCTCGCCGCATACAACCGACTGCGTGGCCGGCCGATGGCAGAGGCCGAGCCGTTTCTCCAGCGCGTCGTGGCACTCGATCCCGAGTTCCTCTGCCCCATATGAATTCTCTACGGCCTCGCCGTGAGCGAGGGCAACATGGCGCGGGCCGAGTCGCTCGCGATGCGGCAGCACGAGGGAATCGACTACGCGGACAGCGCGATCGTTGCCGCTGGTCGAGGCGATAGCGCGACCGTGGCGCGCCTGCTGCGGGATGCGCCGCGCGCAAAACCGTCATCGTTGGCCGGCTCCGCGTTTGGGATCCTGGTCCTGCTGGACGAGCCGATCGTCGCCGAGCCATTCGCGCGCGCGCTCTCGCGGGTTGCGGCGCGTCAGCCAGAGCTGTCGAGCGCGATGACATCAATGCCGCTCGTCATGAATCTCGCGGCTCAGGGGAGGCGGGCCGAGGCTGACAGCATTCTCTCGAGCGGGCCGGCCGGAACGTCGGACCCAGTTGGCGTCATCATGGGTGCGATGCTCGCTGCAGCGCCATTCCTCAATGCGCCGCGCGAAGCGCTGCAGGCAGTGCGCACGAGGGTTTCCGCGTTCAATCCAGACGCGCGACCGGCCGTCGGCCCGCCGAGGCTCCTCGGGGCCCAAATGCGCCTCTACCTTCTCGGCCTGCTCGCGTCTCGGCTCGACGAGCCGCAGGAGGCGCTCCGACGGGCAGCGGAACTCGAGGCATTGCCGGTGAGCGCCGAGTATCGGTATGTACCGCGTTCGCTGGCGGCCACAGTCAGGGCCGACGTCGCCCTATCCGCGGGTCGTGCGACGGAAGCGCTCGAGCAACTCAAGGTCGTGCGCGGAGCCACGCCGCTGGAGTTTGTCGATGGGTTCGATCCGTTCACGGAGGAGCATGCGCGCTTCCTTCGCGCCGAGGCTCTCGACGCACTTGGACGAGACGACGAAGCTCTGTCGTGGTACGAGAACGGCTTCAGCGCATCATTCTCGATGTCGTTCCTGTATCACGCGCAGGCGGCGCGCCGCCTGGCGGAGATGTACGAACGAAGAGGAGAGCGTGCGAAAGCGATCGAGCAGTACTCACGCTTCGTGCGCATGTGGGCGCAGTGCGACCCGCCGCTCCGTCCGCTGGTGGTGGAGGCTCGCGCGCGACTGGCGAGGCTCGAGGGAGATCGGACGCCGCCAGTGAATCGCGTTCGCTAAACAGTTCGTCGGTTTCCTCGCTGAGATACCCACCATCGCCACGACGGCGGCGTCGCGCCACCGGGCTCGATTCGAGTCATGGCGGCAACCAGACGGCCTGGTCCGACCACGCCTTACCTGACGACGGCCGGGCCCGCCATTTGCCGTTAGGCCCATCCGACTGTCGAGTCAGTGTTCTCCAGGTCTTGGCCTTTCTTGCCCGAACCGCCACACGTGCGCTACGAGCCAGCGTCGAATCACGAAGGAAGCGCGCTCATCCTCGTCGTCGAGCGCGACCCGCACGTTCGTGAACTGGAGTCCTTTTTCCTGAACGAAGCGGGGTTCAGCGTGGAATTCGCCGGCGACGGTATTCTTGCGCTCGCGCGGGCGCGCGAGCTGCGGCCCGACATCATCATCAGCGAGGTGCTCGTGCCGAAGCTGGACGGTCTCGCGCTCTGCCGCGCCGTGAAGCACGACGCCGAGCTGAGGCTCACCGTGGTGCTGATCTTCAGCATCCTCTCCGTGGAGTCCCGCGCGCATGAGGCCGGGGCCGATGCGTTCCTCCGAAAACCGCTGGCCGAGCGGCGCCTCGTCGACACCGTCCGCGACTTGCTGAGGGTTCGCCGCGGGCCGCGCGGCAACGGGAGCGGAGGGGAAACATGATCGCCCGGCCGGCTGTTCGAGAAGAACTCGTCGTGGACGACAAGTTCCCCCGGATCACCAGCGGAAACCCGCAGGCCGACGAGATCCTCGGCGGGGGCTTCCCGTGTTACTCCATCAACATCCTGATGGGGCAGCCCGGGACCGGAAAGACGATCTTCGCCGAGCAGCTGCTCTATCACAATGCCGGCGGCGGGCGTCCGCTCCTGTACGTCACGACGTTGTCGGAGCCGATGAGCAAGGTCGTCAATTACGTGCAGCGCTTCACGTTCTTCGATCCCGACAAGCTCGGGGCGGAGATTCAATATGAGGACCTTGGCGCCGCGCTCGCCGAACGCGGTCCGGCGGCGCTGCTCGACTGGCTCACGGAAGCGATCAAGGAGCGATCGCCCAGGATCATCGTCATCGACTCGTACCGGGCGATTCATGACGTATCGACGTCGGACGACGACAAGCGGCGGTTCGTCTCCAATCTCGCCGGTCTCTTGTCTGCCTACGACGTCACCACCTTTCTGCTCGGCGAATACACGGCGCGCGACATCGAGTCCTATCCCGAGTTCGCCGTCGCCGACGCCATCGTGGAGCTTGCGCGACAGCCGTTGAGCACTCGCGACGAACGGTTCTTTCGCGTGCTGAAGCTGCGCGGCAGCGGGTATCGGGAGGGGCAACACGGATTCCGAATCACCAGTGCCGGGCTTGAACTTTACCCGCGGTTGGTCTCGCCGCGCGTGCCGGAGACCTACGAGCCGTCACTGGAGCGGCTGCCGACCGGCATCCCCGGTCTCGACAAAATGATGGGCGGGGGACTGATCACCGGATCGACGACGCTCGTGGTGGGCATGACCGGAGCGGGCAAAACGACTCTCGCGCTTCAGTTCGCGCTCGAGGGTTTACGGCGAGGCGAAGAGACGCTCTACATCAACTTCCAGGAAAACCCGGCCCAGCTGCGCCGCGCGATCGCGAATCTTGGAACGGATCCGGCGTCGGCGGCGGCGCGCGGCTTCGGACTGCTCTATGCGTCGCCTGTAGAGCTTCAGATCGACAGCATCGTCGTCGAGATCTTCGAGGCGATCAAGACGGGCTCGATCCGCCGGCTGGTGATCGACGCGGTCGGCGATCTGGCGGCGGCGGCAAACGATCCGCAGCGGCTTCATGACTATCTCTACTCACTGATTCAGCATTTCGCGGCGCGCGGCGTGACGACGATGCTGACGCTCGAATCGGGCGAAGAAATCCGGGGCTTTGCATCGACGCGCGAGCAGCGCTTCAGCTACATGTCGGACAACATGATTTTCCTCGGATGGAACGCCCAACATCCGGATCGTCGAACGCTTCGTGTGGTGAAGATGCGCGGGAGCGCGCACGATGCCGAGACGCGCGGACTGGAAATCGGGGCGGACGGGGTGCGCGTCCGGTGACCGACGCGGGCAACGACTCCGTGGCCGAAGAGCGGCCCGCCAAACCCACGCTCAGTGAGGAGCGCCTCAAGCGGCTGACGCAGATCAGCCGCGGCTTCACGTACGCGGCCTCACTCAGCGAGATCCTGCATCACGCCGCCGAGCAAGCGGCCGATCTGCTGGACGCCGAGAAGGCGATTCTCATGCTGGCCGACGACGACGGGCTGCTGCGAGTTCATGCCTCCTTCGGCGTGTCGGACGACGTGGTCCAGCGGTTTCGCGCCTCGTTCGACGAATCGCTGGTGAGCCGCTTGCAGGGCTTGTTCGGGACGGCGGAGGGGTTCCTCGGCGTGCCGCTGGTGGTCCAGGGTCGGGTGATCGGGCTGCTCGCGGTGATGCGCCGATCGGACATCGATGTGACGGCCGACGACGAGTGGTTGCTGTCGGCGCTCGCCGATCAGATGGCGGCGCCGCTGGAGAACGCTCAACTCGCCGCGAAGATCCAGCGCGCGGCCCTGCTGGTGGAGAACGCGCGGCTCTACGAGTCCGAGCGCGCGGCGCGCCGCGACGCCGAGGAAGCACGCGCCGAGGCCGAGCGGCAGCGGGGTGTGGCGGAGGCGGCGAACCGGGCGAAGGCCGAATTCATCGCCAACATGAGCCACGAGCTCCGCACGCCGCTCAACGCCATTGCCGGCTACGTCGAGCTGCTCCAGATGGAGATGCGGGGCCCGGTGAACGACGCGCAGCGCGAGGACCTCCGCCGCATCCATCAGAATCAGCGACTGCTCCTGGGGCTGATCAACGACGTGCTGAACTTCGCGAAGCTCGAGTCGGGCCACGTGGAGTTCGAGACGAGCAACGTGCCACTGCACGAGGCGCTGGGCGCGATGGAGGCGCTCATCATGCCGCAGCTGCTCGCCCGCTCGCTGCGATACGAGCTCGAGCCGGTCGATCCAGAGCTCCTCGCGTACGCGGACCGGGAGAAGCTGCAGCAGGTGGTGCTCAACCTGCTGTCCAACGCGATCAAGTACACACCGGCGAATGGCCTGATTCGCATGAGCGCCGTCGCCGCGGGGGACGCGGTGCTGATTCGGATTCGTGATACCGGGCGCGGGATTCCGCGGGAGAAGCTGGAGCAGATTTTCGAGCCGTTCGTGAGGATCGACAGCGGCTATTCGCGCTCGACCGAAGGCACGGGGCTCGGATTGTCGATCAGCCGCGACCTGGCGCGGGCGATGGGCGGCGACCTGACAGTGGAGAGCACGTTGGGAACGGGGTCGACTTTCACGTTCAAGCTGCCGCGGGGACGGAGCGAGCGGTTGACTTAGTCCATGAACTTAGCTAAGTTAAATCCATGAAGCTCCGCAAGCCCCTCACCTACAACGTGCACCAGGCCAAGACGCAGCTGTCCAAGCTCCTCGAGCGCGTCGCCGAGGGCGAGGATATCGTCATCGCAAAAGCCGGCGTCCCCGTCGCGCGGTTGGTGCCGATTGCCCGACCTGACGAGGCGCGGGTGCTCGGCACGGAAAAGGGCCGGCTGATCGTGGCCGATGACTTCGACGCCCCGCTGCCAAAGGGCGTGCTGGCGTCGTTCGAGTCGTGAGGGTCCTGCTCGACACACAAGTGTGGCTCTGGATGCTCGGCGCGCCGGAGCGCCTGTCCAGGAAAGCCAGGTCGCTCGTCGTGTCGCAGGAGAACGAGCTGCTCCTGTCGGCGGCGAGCGCGTGGGAGATCGCCATCAAGCACGCGATCGGCAAATTGCAGCTGCCCGTCGCGCCAGAGGAGTACATCCCACCGCTCATGATCCAGACCGCAGTCACGCCGCTCGCGGTCAATCATCGCCACGCTCTGCGTGTCGCTTCCCTGCCCAGCCACCATCGTGATCCGTTCGACAGGCTCCTGATTGCGCAGGCGCAGATCGAGGACGTGCCGATTCTGACGGCGGACCGGGCGTTTCGGATGTACGACGTTCAGGTGCTGCTCGCGTAGCGACTCCTCCGCGGAAGTCGTTGGGTCGCTGCCCGATGACATGGTCGCCATATTGGTGGCGCCATCGCGAACCCTCCTTCGCACCCCGACCATGCGCAAAGCACTTCGCTTCACAGGCGGAACGCTGCTCGTCATCGTGGCCGCGTTCGCGGTGTTCGTCGCATCGCGCCAGCAGCTGACGTTCGCGGCACCGTACCCCAAGGTCGTGGCGTCGACGGATTCCGCGGTCGTCGCGCGCGGACACTACATCGTCCGCAATGTGGCGCTCTGTGCCGCGTGCCACGGCGATCCAACGCAGCGTGCTGCGTACATGGCTGGCGCGGACGTGCCCCTCGTCGGCGGCCGCCTGTTCGACATTCCGCCGGGCAAGTTCTACACGCGCAATCTCACGCCCGATCGCGAGACGGGGTTAGGGAACGTCGGCGACAGCGCCATTGCGCGCGCATTGCGCCATGGCGTCGGCCACGACGGACGCGCGCTCCTGCCGTTCATGGAGATGCAAGGACTGGCCGACGATGATCTGGAAGCGGTGGTGTCGTACCTGCGCACGCAGGCGCCCGTGCACAACGTCGTCCCGGCGCATGAATTCCACCTGCTCGGCAAGATCGTGAAGGCGACC
>DATJHY010000169.1:0-23416 GCA_035493635.1 Gemmatimonadaceae bacterium
CGGCTCAGTGACGTCGATGACGATGGCGCGGCCATGCTACGCCAGGCGCGAAAGCATGGTTGGGAGGGCGTAATCGCCAAGCGCGCCGATGCCCCGTACGAAACGGGGCGGCGCTCTCGTGCCTGGCTCAAGCTCAAGATCGAGCAACGACAGGAATTCGTCGTGGGCGGCTGGACGGAGCCGCGCAATTCACGTGAGTACATCGGCGCCATTCTACTCGGCTACCACGACGCCGACGGGAAGCTCGTCTACGCCGGCCATACTGGCACGGGGTTCACCCGCGCTTCGTTGCTCGACATGTACGGCCGGCTGCGCCGCATCGAGCGACAAAGCTCGCCGTTCACGCCGGCGCCGCGCACCAACGAGAGCCCCCACTGGACCCGGCCGTCCGTCGTCGTAGAGATCAAGTTCAACGAGTGGACTGCGGACGGGAAGCTCCGGCAGCCGGTGTTCATAGGCGTACGCGACGACAAGCCGGCGCGCGAGGTCGTGCACGAACCCGCGTCGCTCGCTGCCAAACCGCGCGATCGCGGCCGTGTTCGGACGCGCGGGCCGCGCCGTGTTGCCGCATCGCTCAAGCCGGCCACCAACAATCGGCGTACCTCACGTTCCGGCCGCGCCACCGCAGAGACGTACGCGACGCGACGGACAGCGCTCTCACAGCGCGTGGCCGATCGCGTCGCGACCGAGATCGAGCGCATCTGCCACGATGGCGGCGCTGGCGTGCTCGAACTGCCGACTGGAACGCTCGAAGTGTCGAACCTCGACAAGGTCTTCTTTCCTGGCACCGGCCACACCAAGGGCGACGTGATGCGATTCTACGCACGCATCGCCCCCGTGCTGCTGCCAACGATCGCCGATCGGCCGCTCGTGATGAAGCGTTTTCCGAATGGCGTGCGAGGGAAGGCCTTCTACCAGCAGCGTGCACCGGTCGACCCGCCGCCGTCGGTCCGGGTCGAGCCCGTGTCGGACGAAGGCCTCACGACCCAGAACCGATTGATTGGCGGCGATCTCGCGACGCTGCTCTACATCGTGCAGCTCGGCGCCATCTCGATCGACCCGTGGCACTCGCGCGTGCGGTCGGTGAAGTTCGCCGATTACACGATCGTGGACCTCGATCCCGGGCCGCGGGCGCCGTTCGCGAGAGTCGTCGAGGTAGCACACGCGGTGAAGCGGGTGCTCGACGAGCTCGGGCTCCACGCGGTGCTCAAGACGTCGGGCGCGAGCGGGCTACACGTCGTGCTGCCGCTGCCAGCCGGGGTTCCGAACGAAGGCGCGCGGATGATCGCCGAACTCGTGGCGACGACCGTGGCCGAGCGATCGCCACGGATCGCAACGGTAGAGCGATGGGTGAACGCGCGGCCCTCCGGTGCCGTGTACGTCGACTATCTGCAGAACATCCGGGGAAAGACCGTCGCGGGTGTGTACTCGGTCCGGGCTCGACCGGAACCGACGGTCTCGACGCCGCTCGACTGGTCGGAGCTCACCGACGGTCTCACACCGACCGCGTTCACGATCGACACGGTCCCGGACCGGTTACGCGAGCGCGGCGATCTATGGGCCCGTGGAATGCGACGGCCCAACTCGCTGGACGGAGTGCTCGGTCGTGGCTGAGCCGAACTCCGTTCCTACACGGCGGGGCGATCCGCTGCGTCGCTTTCTCGTCTATCTCAGCGAAATCGAGGAAGCGCTGCTTCAGCGCGATGCCTTGCGGGTGACGGCATTGTTGAGGAAGCGGACGGCCACTCACCTGCCCCGATCCGTACGCGAGGAGCTCCTGCTGCTGTCCCGCGCGCCGCGCGATAGTCTGCGCGCTCCCGTGCAGTTCCTCCGATTCCAGCATCGGATGACCGAACTGGCGCGCGGAGGCGAGCGGCTGCCGACCGCGCAGAGGGAGCTCGAGCTCGAGCGACGGGTGAACGCGGGCGCAGTCCGCCGTCGCGATGGCGAGGAGCGCCGCGCGGCCGCCGGCGACGCCGGCGATGACCCGCCGGACCGAGAGCCTCGATGAAGTCGCAGCCCCAGCCGGGAATCGCGCCGATGGAGGCGCGCGTCGTCGTCGAACTTCCGATTGGTCCGCAGTGGCAGTACGAGCCAAAGTGGGACGGATTCCGCTGCCTCTGCTTTCGCGACGGCGACTCCGTTGAACTGCGGTCGAAGTCGGACCAGCCGCTCGCGCGCTACTTTCCCGAGCTCGTCGATGCCCTGCGCGTCATCGCGGCGCGACGGTTCGTGCTCGACGGCGAGATCGTCGTTCCCACAGCGGACGGATTGTCGTTCGACGCGTTGCTGCTGCGCCTGCATCCCGCGCGCAGCCGGGTCGAGAAGTTGTCACGCGAAACGCCGGCCGCTCTGCTCGTCTTCGATCTGCTCGCCGACGCGAAGGGCACCGACCTCATGGAACAGCCATTGTCAGAGCGTCGGGCGCGGCTGGAGCAGTTTGCGGGCAGGTACTTTCGATCCACACCGACGATCATGCTGAGCCCGGCCACACGTCGACTATCGCAGGCGCGGGCTTGGCTGGCTGGCCGCGCCGGCACCGACGGCGTGATGGCCAAGCGGCTCGACCTGCCGTATGCGAGCGGCGAGCGGACGGCGATGGAGAAGATCAAACGAAAGCGGACCGCAGATTGCGTCGTCGGTGGCTTTCGCTACGCTACCAAAGGTAAGATCGTTGGATCGCTGTTACTCGGCTTGTACGACGACGACGGGTTGCTGCACCACGTCGGATTCACCTCCAGTTTGACGGTTGACGAGCGGAAGCGGATCACGCCGCAATTGGAGGCCTTGGCCGGCGGCAGTGGTTTTTCAGGACGGGCGCCCGGCGGCCCGAGCCGGTGGTCGACGGCTCGATCGGGCGAGTGGGTTCCGCTCGAGCCCGAGCTGGTGGTGGAAGTACAGTACGATCATTTCACGAGCGGCCGATTTCGGCACGGCACCAAGTTTCTTCGTTGGCGTCCCGAAAAGGCCCCGGCGCAATGTCGGTTGTCTCAAGTCGCGGAGGCGCGGCGCGAGGCCGCCGCTACTTCGAGTGAAGGAGGACGACCCGTTGCTCCGAAGCGACCGAAGCTCCGATCAATCGCCCCGCGAACCGCGCGCGGGACGCGCATCGCGCCGCCGCGCGCAACCCGAGCCCGGCGGCGCTCGGGCCGATGACGCGCTCCGCCGCGCGGTTCAAACGCTGAGCGCCGAGATCTGCTGGTTTCTGAGAACCGACTCCGACGGCCGCGCCGCCGTCGCGCAGACTATGAGTTCGACTCGTCGGACATCGCGTCGACCGAGATCTTGAGGTTCTCGTTGAGCGTCGCGTCACCGCTGACGATCGAACGCCATGAGACCTCGGGGCCATTACGTCGCCCCTTCTCGGTCACTTTGATCCCATCGGGGCTAATCGCGACGGTGTACAGCTTTCCGTCCAGTTCCAGTTCACGCTTGATCGTCTTGTCGAGCTTTGCCGTCATGCTCCCTCCGGGGAGTCGAGGTCGTTGAACCGCGGTCACATTCGACGCAGTTCAAGGTAGTACCCAGAAAGCCTTGCCGCCCCTCCTCGCTGACCACCCACGGCCGAACCTGCCACGGTGGATCGTGCCGGACGTGCTGCGTGTGGCCACACTCGAGGTCGGCGACCCAGTGACGCTCCTCGTCCAGATGAAAACCAACGATCCGGCGGTGCATCAGTTGGTCCGGCGAAGCTCCATGTACGTCGACCGCGGCGGGTCCGCCGAAAACCCGAATCGCTCGTAGAGGCCGCGCGCGTCGCGGGTCAGCAGCGCGACGCGTCGGAGCCCCTGGAGGTCGGGATGGCGTAGCAGTGCGTCGACGATCCAGGTGCCGACGCCGCGCCCCCTGGCGTCGGCCGCGACGATCACGTCAGTGAGGTACGCGTAGGTGGCCAGATCAGTCACGGCACGCGCAAAGGCGAGCTGGCGGCCGTTCTCGTACACGCCGACGCAGACGGAGTTTTCCGCGGCGCGCCGGAGCACGTCGAGTGTGACGGCCGCGCCCCAGTGCGACGTATGCAGCATCTCCAGCACCGCGTCGTAGTCGATGCGCGCTCGATCCGTCGACAGCAGGAGCGCGTCGCGGCGCTCTTCGATGAGCCGGTCGTTCATGCCGCGGAATAATATAGAATGCCGATGCGCGCCGACGACCGTGTGCGCGGCCGGCCGGACGGGCTATGATTACAGGCCCGCCGGCCTCTAATCACCTCACTACGAACGCCACGCCTCCGACGCCCATATGCGACGTCTCATCCATGGAACGCGCGCTTGCCTGATCGCGACCGCATCGGTTGTTGGATTCGACGCGATAGCATTCGCCCAGGCAGTCCCGGCCAGCGACACGAACACCGTGATCGCGATCTCGCCGCCGCGCACGCCGATCCCGCCTGAAGTCGCCACGCGTGGAATCACGAAGTTCTCGTTCGTCGCGTACGGCGACACACGAGGCGCGTTCGATGGGATGCAGATCCAGTACGAGCACTCGTTGGTGATGTCCTCGATGCTCCGCACGATCGTTGCGCGGGCGAGCTCGAACGATCCGATCAAGTTCGTCGTGCAGAGCGGAGACGCCGTCACCAACGGACGTTCGGCGAATCAACTGAACGTGAGCTACATACCCGTCATCGACCGGCTCACCGCCGGCGCGAACGTGCCGTACTTCCTCGCCGTCGGCAATCACGATGTTGGCGCAAGCACGTCACCGGCCGACACCGCGCGGCAGCGCGGGCTCAAGAACTATCTCGCCGCGAATGCCAAGTTGATTCCTCCGGAGGGCTCGCCGCGCAGGCTCAGCGGATACCCCACGTACGCGTTCGGGTACGGCAACACGTTCGTGCTCCTGTTCGACTCGATCATCGCGTCCGACACGACGCAATACGAGTGGATACGAAAGCAGCTCGAGGGCCTCGACCGGCGGCGCTACGTGAACGTCGTCGTCGTGTGCCACCATCCCGCGTTTTCCTCCGGCCCGCACGGCGCGGCGACGATCGAAGCGCAGACGGCGACGATGCGCGAGCGATACATGCCGCTTTTTCGCGCGCACCACGTTCGGCTCCTGCTCACCGGACACGAACATCTGTTCGAGCACTGGGTCGAACGATACCACGACGCCAGCGGGGAGCATCGGTTGGACGAGCTGGTGAGCGGCGGCGGCGGTGCGCCCTTGTACGGCTATCAGGGTGAGCCGAATGTTCGGGCCTATCTGGCCGCGAACACCGCGTCGAACTTGCGACTCGAGCATCTCGTCAAGCCGGCGATGGATCCGGGCGCGAATCCGTATCACTACGTGGTCGTGCACGTGGACGGCTCGAGGATCGACCTCGAGGTCATGGGCGTGTACTGGGGCGCCGGCTTTCAACCCTACCGCAGCGCAACTCTTCGCATCGATCCGTAAACCGGGCGTTCGACGCCGCCGTTGCGCGCACGCCAGTGCGCAAACAACGAGTTCGCGGGTGACGTGAGTCACACGAAGACGTGTGCTGGCGCGACATCCAGTCACGTTGCGAAACAAACGGCTAGGGACACCCGCTGCACGCAGTCGAAACGTGGCACGCACACAACGAGGTGCGGGGGGGATTCGGTACCGACGCCCTAGCAAATTGCAAATCGCGTTGCGGTGTGCGACCCAGGCTCGTCCCACTCTCGACACAGTAGACGAGGAGACGGGCAGTGCCGAAGACGCCGCAACGCCTTGCCGAGTCGTGCCCCCACGAAGTTCGTCCCGGAACCGCTGTTTGCCTGCATTGTCGGCATGCTGAACGGCTCGTGGCACGCGAGCGCCGAAAGCGGTTCATGCTTCGGAGCAGCGCAGCCAGCATCGTCGTCGCCACACTCGGCGCGGGCGGCGCGCTTGGCGCGACGGCGATTCGCGGACGGTCGCCGGTGAGCTTCGAGCGTGCGCACGCCGCGCAGCAATCGCCGTCGCAGCCGCGCGCCAGCGATGCAAATGCCGCCGCGCAAACAATCAATGCGAACGCGCCGGCGCCAAAGCCGACAATCACCAACGCGAGCTTGTCGTCGGGCAACGTCGCGATCGCGACGAGCACGCCGAAGGCGCCAACACGCGCGCCGTTCACGCCCGCCCTTCCGCAAGGTCGATCAGAGCTTGCTGATGGGATCACGGCGACGCGGACCGACAGCGTCGTAGTGTTGAGCTTCGACACGAAGCTGGCGCGCACGCGGCGGCCGGACAAATTCGAGCAGTTCGTCCGGACGACGCTGCCGTCGATCTACGGCACCGCCGTCGATTCGGTGCTGAGGAAGATCCCCGTTGGCGCGCTTGCCGCACAGGGCGACCTGATGACCGAACTTCCGGCTCGCGGGATGCGGATTCCAGCGTCGAGCGGTTGGACGATCACGGTCTACCCGAGCACGCGTCCCGGGCAGGACGGTCCGCTGGTGGTCCAGTATCGGGTGTCGGTGGTCAAGGGATAACTTCCGAAAGCGACACGCGTTCGGCATTCCGAGGGTCAGGCCCAATTGGGTCTGACCCTATTTCTTTGAGCTTGTCTACTATTCGCCTAGTTGACAGGCGGGCCGACGGCTGCATATTACTACTATCCAGCTAGTAGGAATCGGCAATGGACGACTTCGTTCTCGGTGATCGCGAGCTCGACGTGATGGGCGTGCTCTGGGATCTGGGCTCGGGCACGGTCGCGGAAGTGCGCGACAGACTCCCCGCCGATCTCGCGTACACCACCGTGCTGACGATCCTTCGCAATCTCGAGGCAAAGGATCTCGTGCATCACACGACCGAGGGCAAAGCGCACCGATACGTCCCGCGTGTCGCTCGCAAGGCAGCGCGCCGAAATGCGCTCACGCGGATCGTCGACAAGTTGTTCCACGGCTCGCCGGAGCAGCTCGTGACGCAGCTCGTCGAAGACGAGCAGCTCAGCGCCGACGACCTTCGCCGGCTTCGCGCGCTGCTCACCTCGCAGAGCAAGAAAGGGAGGCCAAAGCGATGATCGCCTCATGGATGCTCTACACCGCCGCCGTCGGCGCCCTGCTGACCATCGCCGCACTGGCGCTCGATCGCGCGCTCAGCGCGCGCGGGCGCGCCACGCGTGGAGTATGGACCGCGGCAATCGCCCTCTCGCTGCTCGTACCCGCCGTGGACGCGATTCCGCGTGAGTGGTTCCGGCGGGCGCCGACGGCTCAGGTGCTTCCATTCACGATCACGGTCGCGGCACCCGACGCCATGGTGATCAGCGGCGGCTCGCTGGATCGAGCGCAGATCGTCAACCGCGCGTTGATCGCGCTGTGGCTGTGCGGCAGCGTCCTCCTGCTCTATCGTCTGGCGCGCGCGGCGCGCACGCTGCACCGCATGCGGCAGCAGTGGCGGCAGGACGAGATTGACGGTGTCGCGGTGCATCTGTCGTCGAACGTCGGACCGGCGGTCGTCGGACTCGGGCCGATGCACGTCGTGCTGCCCGAGTGGATCCTGACGCTCGATGCGCCGCACCGCGCACTCGTGCTCAAGCACGAGGAGGAGCACCGCGCGGCGCGCGACCCGTTGTTGCTCGTCGGCTCGGCGTTCTCGGTGGCGCTGATGCCGTGGAATCCCGCGCTCTGGATTCAATCCGAGCGCCTGCGTCTGGCAATCGAAATGGATTGCGACGCGCGGGTGCTTCGCGCGCATCCGACACCCGAACGCTACGGGCTGTTGATGCTCACCATCGCGCAACGGCGCTCGGTCGCGCCGACGCTGTTCGCGCCGATGCTCTCGGAACCAACCACTCATCTCGAGCGGAGAATCGTTGCCATGCGCACGTCGACACATCGGTTCAATCGAATCACCACGTACGGCGCCATGGCCTTCTCCGCGGCGGTGCTGGTGCTCGCGGGATCGCTACGCTCGGCGAGCGCCACGGCACGCGGCCCGATCGAGGTGCCGGTGCCCGTCGCGACACCCACGCGCGCGACGCAGCAGGGCAACCCCGGTCCGCGCTACCCCGACATGCTTCGAGAGGCGGAGACCGAGGGGACGGTGATCGCCGAATTCTCGACGGACGTGAGCGGCGTTCCCGACATGAGCACGCTGAAGTTCATCGCCAGCTCGCACGATCTGTTCGCGATGTCCGTTCGCAGCGTGCTTTCGCGCTGGCACCTGGCGCCGAGCACGACGCTCCGAATCCCGTTCATGTTCGTGATGGCGAACAAGTCGGGCCAGGCGCTGACGTCGATTCCCCCGAACGCGGTGGTGATCACCGGGATCCCGGTGACGGCGACCACGGCGCCGGTGCGGCGGGCGCCCGAAACGCGGACAGAGCCGACGGGCGTGCGGAAAGCGAATCCAGTCGTCGTGACTGCCGTAATTGACGGAGCACCGGACACGCTGTTGGTGAACAGGGCGCGCCTGGGCGGCGGGTATACCGGTGATACCGTCTTGTACCGTGAAGTGCCCGTGTCGACGAAGAGTGCCGAGACACCGCGACGCGTCGCACCTGGCCAAGAGTATTTCGAGTTCCAGGTCGAGCGGCCGACGACGCCGATGCCCGGCAATCCCGCACCGCGGTATCCAGACATGCTGCGTTCAGCGCACGTCGAAGGCACCGTACTCGCGCAGTTCGTCGTGGACACCCTTGGCCACGCCGACATGAGCACGTTCAAAGTGCTCAAGTCCACGCACGATCTATTCACCGACGCAGTGCTGAAATCTCTGCCGAACATGCGATTCCGGCCCGCGGAGGTTGGCGGCAAAAAGGTGAAACAGCTCTTGCAGATGCCGTTCGAGTTCAATCTCACGAAGGAATAGTCGCGCCCTGGATTCGCTCTCCGGCTGCGCGGGCGAGCGCTGCGAGCAGCCGCTCGGCGTCGATATCGACCACGAGCCTGTCTCGCTGCGCCGGCCGGACAAACCCTTCGTCGCGCGCGTGGTCGAGGAACCGGATGAGGGGCGCGTAGTAGCTGTCGACGTCGAGCAGGCCGTACGGCTTGCTGTGTAGCCCGAGCATGCCCCAGGTCCAGATCTCGAACAACTCCTCGAGCGTGCCGAGGCCGCCGGGAAGCGCGATGAACGCGTCGGACAGCTCGGTCATGCGGGCCTTTCGCTCGTGCATGGTCTCGACCACGTGCAGTTCCGTGAGGCCGGTGTGGGCGATCTCGCGGTCGACGAGCGCTCGCGGGATCACGCCAACGACACGGCCGCCGGCCGCGAGCATCGCGTCAGCGAGCACGCCCATGATGCCGACGCTGGCGCCACCGTACACGATTTGAATCCCCTGGGCCGCCGCGCAGGCGGCGAGCGCTTTCGCCGCCGCGCCGTACGAGGGCGAGGCGCCGCCGGCTGAACCACAAAACACGCAGATCGATCGGATCATCGGCGTAAGCCTATCGGCGCCGGCGACGAGCGGCCAGGTCCCGCGTCCGCCAACTCTCAGTGGGGTATGAGCGTAGACTTCTCGTACACTCGATAACCCTCGCCACTCACTCGATGGCCAAGCTCGCCACGCGACAGCCACTCGCGCATAGTGTCCCGACTTCACGCCCGGCGGCGCAACGTTTTCTCCCGCTGCTCCTCGTGTTGTTCGTCGGAAGCGGTTGCGCGGCCCTGATCTATGAGATCGTCTGGTTCCAGCTGATCGAGTTGGTAATCGGCTCTTCGGCCGTGTCGCTCGGCGTGCTGCTCGGCACGTTCATGGGCGGGATGTGCCTGGGCAGCGTGCTGTTGCCGCGCTTCGTCACGCCCGAGCGGCACCCGTTGCGGGTGTACGCGCTGCTCGAGGTCGGAATCGGAATACTCGGGCTGATCGTGCTCGGCGCCGTTCCGCTCATGGGCGGCCTCTACACGGCCACCGCGATGGGCGGGCTCGCCGGGATACTCTGGCGCGGAGTACTGTGCGCCATCTGCCTGCTTCCACCAACACTGCTGATGGGCGCGACGCTCCCCGCGGTCGCACGTTGGGTCGAGACGACGCCGGTCGGCGTGTCGTGGATCGGATTCCTGTACGGCAGCAACATCGCTGGCTCGGTGTTCGGTTCGCTGCTCGCGGGGTTCTACCTGCTGCGCGTGCACGATATGGTGACGGCGACACTCGTTGCCGTGGCAATCAACTTCGGCGTCGCCGCCGTGGGGTTCGCGCTCTCCGGGCGCGCCGCGCACCTGCCGATGGTGGAGCGCGATGCCGACGCCGACGCGCCGACGATCGCTGGCTCCCGCGCCGTGTACATCGCGATCGGGTTGTCGGGGTTGTCGGCGTTGGGCGCCGAGGTCGTGTGGACACGGCTGCTGTCATTGATGCTCGGCGCGTCGGTCTACACGTTCTCGATCATTCTCGCCGTTTTCTTGATTGGACTCGGCATCGGAAGCGGCGCGGGATCGGCGATTTCTCGTGGACGGTCGCCGCGAGCCGCACTCGCCTGGAGCCAGCTGCTGTTGACGGCGGGCATCGCGTGGTCGGCGTACATGATGGCGCGCGCGCTCCCGTACTGGCCCGTCAACCCCATGTTGTCACCAAGTCCGTGGATCACCTTTCAACTCGACCTGCTGCGATCACTGGTCGCGGTGTTGCCCGCGGCGTTTCTCTGGGGCGCGAGCTTCCCGCTTGCGATCGCGGCGGTGGTACGGCCGGGCCAGGACGCGGGCACACTGGTGGGGCGCGTGTATGCGGCAAACACGATCGGCGCCATTCTCGGGTCGGTTGTGTTCAGCGTGGTCGTGATTCCGCAACTCGGCACGCTGCACGCCGAGCAATTGCTGATCGCGACGGCAGCCGCGGCGGCGGTGTTTGTGTTCGCGTCATTGCTGCGCGCGCCCGCGGCGCAGGCGGACGCGACGTCCCAGGCCCGAGCGAGCGAGAGAATCGGACTCGTGCAAGTGTTTCTGGCGGCGTGTGGTGTGCTGATCGCGGTGGTCGTCGCCGCGCGCGTGCCGAATGTGCCGGACGGACTGATCGCGTATGGCCGCTTTCTGCCCACCTACACGACGGAGCCGAAGTACATCTACGTGGGCGAGGGGATGAACTCGTCGATCGCGGTCTCGGAGGAGGCGGGCGGCGTGCGCAATTTTCACGTGGCCGGCAAGGTGGAGGCGTCGACACTGCCGCAGGACATGCGGCTACAGCGAATGCTCGGGCACATGTCCGCGCTGCTCGCCAAGGATCCACAGTCCGTGCTCGTCGTCGGTTTTGGGGCGGGCGTGACGGCGGGATCGTTCGTCATGCACCCCGGCATAAAGCGTATCGTCATCTGCGAGATCGAGCCGCTCATTCCGCAAGTCGTTTCGACGTATTTCGCGCGCGAGAATCACGACGTCACGCGGGATCCACGGGTCGAGATCGTGTACGACGATGCACGGCACTACATCCTGACGACCAAGGAAAAGTTCGACGTCATCACCTCGGACCCGATCCATCCCTGGGTCAAGGGAGCGGCGACGCTGTACACCAAGGAGTACTTCGAGTTGGTGAAGCAGCACCTCAAACCGGGCGGCGTCGTCACGCAATGGGTTCCGCTATACGAGAGCCTGCCGGACGTGGTGAAGAGCGAGGTCGCGACCTTCTTTGGCGTCTTCCCCGACGGCACGGTGTGGAGCAACGACATTCAGGGAAAGGGCTACGACGTCGTGCTCTCCGGCCACGCGGCGCCGCAGACGATCGACCTCGATGCGGTGCAGCGCGAGCTGTCGCAGGCCGAGTACGCGGGCGCGGCGCAATCGCTCGGCGAGGTTGGATTCGGGTCGGCGATGGCGTTGTTCGCGACGTACGCAGGCCAGGCTCGCGATCTCGCGCCCTGGCTCGTGAATGCGCAGATCAACCGCGACTCGAATCTGCGGCTGCAGTACCTCGCCGGCATGGGCCTCAACACGTACGAGAACGCGAGCATCTACGACGACATGCTCCGGTATCGCCGATTCCCGGACAACCTGTTCGTGGGCAGCGAGGCCGCGAAGGAGTATCTGCGCGAGGCGATCGCGACGCGCGCCGGACCGTGACGACGGTGGACGCAAGGACGGACCGACTCGTCGCGATCACGCACGTACCGTCGCCCGGGCTGGAACGGGGTGAGCGGACGTACGCCGAACAGGACGCGATCGACCTCCGATTGGCTCGGTTGCAGCACGCGGCATACGAGGACGCCTTGCGCGGCTTCGGAGCGCGCGTGTTGCAACTCGACGTCAATCGCGATCTGCCGGACTGCGTGTTCGTGGAGGACACCGCGATCGTGCTCGACGAGGTCGCCGTAATGATGTCAATGGGTGCGGAGTCGCGACGCGGCGAGCCGGCAGGCATCGAGCGGGAGCTACGGAAGTATCGCGTGATCGAGCGAGTGGTGCTCCCGGCAACGATCGACGGCGGCGACGTCGTGCGGTGTGGACGCGCGCTCTTCGTCGGCGAATCGACGAGGACGAACTCGGCCGGCATCGTCGCACTGGGCGAGGTCGTCAGATCGTACGGTTACGCCGTGACTGGGGTGCCAGTGCGGCGGTGCCTGCACTTGAAGTCAGCCTGCAGCGCCCTGCCTGACGGCTCGTTTCTGGTGAATCGTGATTGGATCGACGTCTCGCCTTTGCCGTCGGATCGTCTCGCACAGGTGCCGCCAAAGGAGCCGTGGGCCGGCGATGTGCTCGTGATCGGCGAGCGGATCATCGTTCCGAGCTCGTGTCCCGGGACCATGGACACGCTGCGTGCCCGCGGGTGGTCCGTGAGGCCAGTGGATGTATCAGAATTCGCGAAAGCGGAAGGCGGCGTGACCTGTATGAGCCTCGTGTTCGCCGAAACCTGAAACGGCGCTGGTCAACTGTGAAGGCTGGAAGGCTGGAGGACGGCCATCCCTCGAGCCCTCCAACCCTCCAACCCTCTAGCCCTCCAACCCTCTAGCCCTCTAGGTCATCGAGCCTTGAACCACCGGTCAGCCAGTACCTCGACCGGCTTTGTGTAGGTCTGTCCGTTGACGACGAGTTTCACCGTGTACATGCCTGCTTCGACGGCATTCGCTCCGCCACCGCCGAAGCCGCCGCCGCGCCCGCCACCGGCCGCCGAGCAGCCGTTGTCCGGCGCGCCTCCCTGACCACCGAAGCCGCCGCCTCCCCCACCTCCGCCCGCCCCACCACCACCACCGCCGCCGCGGCCCTCGCCGGCGAGCATCGGCGCGACCAGCGTCCATTGCACGCGGTTCAATCCGGCGTTCTTGGGGCCGTCGGACGTGCACAACGTGCGACCGAGCGCATCGACGATCGAGAGCTTCACGTCGTTGGCCACCGACTTCAGGTAGTAGCTGATCGCGGTGCCGCGCGGTGCGTTCTCGCCCACGAAGTTCTTCTGCCCGCCGATGTGCGGATTGTTCGTGAGATCGGTGATGTACGCGACAGCCGGCCGGGGATTCAGCAGCGCGACGTCCTGCGCCTGCACCGTCGGCGTGAGCTGCTCGAGCGCCGTGATGTCGTCGGCGATCCAGATGCTCCGGCCGTGCGTGGCGACGATCACGTCCCCGTCGCGGGGATGGATCAGGATGTCGTCCGTGCGCACGGTGGGGTAATCGTTCATGAACTTCTCCCAGTGCTGTCCGGCGTTCGTCGACACGTACAAGCCGAATTCCGTGCCCACGAAGAGCAGATCCTTGTTGCGTGGATCTTCGCGAACCACCTGCACGTTGCCATAACCGGGCAGGTCATTCGCGATGCTCTGGAAAGTCTTGCCGTAGTCGTGGGTGACGAACACGTACGGATGCAGATCGTCGCTCCGGTGGCCGTCGACCGAGACGTACGCGGTGCCCGGATCGAAGTGCGACGCGTCGATGCGCGATATCCAGTACAGGTTGTCGCCGGTGAGCGCGTTGCGCGGGAGGCCGGGCAGATTCTTTCCGACTTCCGTGAACGTCAGACCGCCGTCGCGGCTCATCTGGAGGTTGCCGTCATCGGTGCCAGCCCAGACGACGCCCGGCATGACGGGCGACTCGGCCACCGAAATGATGGTGCTGTACATCGAGTGGCCGTCGTTCTTCGACAGCTGCGTCTTGTTTCCGGCGACGTCCATCACCGTCACGTTGCAGCGGTCGATCTGCTTGGTGAGGTCGGCGCTCGCGACCCATGTGGTGCCGCGGTCGTACGACTTGAACAACCGACTGCCGCCCAGGTAGACGATGTCCGCATTGTGCGGCGAGAGGATGAATGGCGTGTTCCAGTTGAAACGATACGCCTCTCCGCCTTCGGCATTGACGACGTTCTTGCGACCGCCGCCGCGGCCACCACCACCGCCACCCCGACCGCCACCAGGCGCGCGCCCGTCGACGCATGCCACATCCGTAACGCGACCACCGCCCGCGGGGGCGCCGGCCAGCTGCACGCCCGGGCCGGCACTCGGCCGAATGCTGATCGTCTGGCCGGTGTTGAGATCGTAGCGTTGCGTGTTGCCATCCTGCGATTCGCAATAGATGATGTTCGGATGGTCGACGTTGACGGCGGTATAGAAACCGTCGCCGCCGCAGATGCCGAACCAGTCCATGTTGGTGATGCCGCCTCGTCCCCGCTTGGAGCTCGGACCGCCCCAACTGTTGTTGTCCTGAAGGCCGGTGTAGACGTTATAAGGACGCTCATTGTCGGCCGTGACGACGTAAGCGAGCCCGGTAGCCATCGTGGCGACGAAGTCCCACGACTTCCCCTGGTCCCAGCTGATGTCCAGGCCGCCGTCGTTGCCGATCATGAGATGCTTGCTGTTCTTCGGGTCGACCCAGATCGCGTGCTGGTCGACGTGCGCCGGCGAGCCATTGCCTCCGGCGGCGTCGAGCGTGGCGAACGTCTTGCCGCCGTCGAGCGACTTGGCGACGGGAAGTCCGGCGACGTAGATCGTGTTCGGGTTCTGCGGATCGACTCGCAACTGGCTGAAGTACATCGGCCTCGAGTTGCAGTTGCTCACGAAGCTGAACGAGCGCCCGCGATTGTCAGAGCGGAAGATTCCGCCGAGCTTGGGATCGGGCGCCGGAAGCTGCGGAGCGCCGCCACGACCGCCAGCGGCGGCAGCCGGCGTGGGCGCGCCGTTGTTGCAGTAGCCGACGTTGGGGTCGACGCCGCGACCGCCGCCCGGGCCACCGGGCGCCCCACCGGCGGGCGTCTCGGTCGGCGCCGGAGCCGCGCCACGTCCACGCAGCTCGACGCCGCTTTCGCCCGCTTCGATCTGTGCGTACACGACGTTGGGACTCGATGCGGCGACGCCGAGCGCGATGCGCCCGTACGTGCCCGGCGGCAGGCCGCTGGCGAGTTTGGTCCAGGTCTTTCCCGCGTCCTCCGTCTTCCACACCGCGCTGCCCGGGCCGCCGCCGTTGAAACAGCAGCTCGTGCGGCGGCGCTGGTAGCTCGCGGCGTACAGGATGTTGCTGTTCGACGGATCAATCGCGATGTCAGTGAAGCCGGTGTTCTCGTCGATGTACTTGATCTTGTTCCAGGTCTTGCCACCGTCGGTGGTCTTGTAGATGCCGCGCTCCGCATTCGGGCCGAACAGGTGGCCGGGCGACGCGACATAAACGACGTCCGGGCTGTGTGGATCGATCACGATGCGCGCGATCGTCTGCGTCTCTCGCAGGCCAACGTTGGTGAATGTCTTGCCGCCGTCGGTCGACTTGTAGATGCCATCGCCGAATGACGACGTTTGACGATTGTTGGGCTCACCCGTGCCGACGTAGACGATGTCGGGATTCGTCGGGTGAATGGCGATGTCGCCGATCGACGCCGTGCCGTAGCTCTGGAAGATCGGCTTGAACGTCACGCCATTGTCTTCGGACTTGAACGCGCCGCCGACGGCGTAGCCGATGTAAATGACGTTGGGATCGCTCAACGACACTTCGATGTCGTCGAGTCGACCGCCCATGCTGGCGGGTCCGATCGAACGGAACCGGAAGCTCGCGAGCGTCGGATTCGCCGACATGTTCACGCGGTCTTCTCGCTCGCGGGCACCGCGTCCCTGCGCCGCGAGCGGCGCGACGATCAGTGGAAGCGCTGCAAGCGGCGCGAGATACCGAAACTCGAATCGCATAGAACTCCTTCCTGTGGGGGCGCCTCAATATGAGGCAGCGATTCGCGCGTCGCGAGCTAGTGGCGGGCCCTCCACATTCGTCCAACGTTGTAGACGGTTCCCGCGTAGAGCGCGCGCGGTTGCGGGCCGGAGATGCGCGCGATGAATCCCGCATCGAGTGCCAGCCACGGCCGGACGAGGAACGTCGGCCCGGCGAGCACGGCGACGATCGGCGCCTGACCACTCGGCCCGGACGTGCCGGGATAGCCGTAGCATTCGCCCACCCAGCCGAGCCCGCTCACGATCGGGCCGCCGAACGAGATCGTCCAGAGACTCGCGTCCCGGGGCGCGCGCGAGCCGTCGCCACCGCGGCGCGTGTAGCCGACGTTGATGTCCATGGCCACGGACCCGAGAGCGTGGCTCGAGATCGCGAGAACCGACAGGTCGGTCGTGCCGGTACCGGCCCCCGTGTTTCTATCGCCGGTCGGGACCTTCACCAGCGGCTGAAACGCGAAGTCGCCAAGCACGATCGCGTCCTCGAGTACGCGCCACTTCAACCCGGCCGCGAGATCGCCGAAGCTCGTGGTCGACCCGGCGTGCAGCGTCGTTGCGAGAATGCTCACCTGCGCACGCGCCGCGAGGCCGAGCTTGAACACCGTTGGAGTGGACAGCGTTGCGGGCGAACGGCCGAACCGGTCTCGTTCCACGCCGGTCTCGATCTCGAGCCATCCTGGCGCAACGGTGCCCGCATGCGTCGCCACCGTCGGCCGCTCCGGCTGCACAGCGCGCGGATCCCGCGGCTCTTGCGCCGACCCGCGCGCGACGAACAGCACGAGCGCGACGGCCGCGAACGGCCTCACCGCGCGCTTGCCGGCTCGGATCCCCAGCGAACACCCTGTGCCTCGAATGCGCCGACGTCGGCGAAGTAGCGCTGCGCCATCGACGCCGACGCCGGGTTGGTGTACACCTCGGCCACGGGCTCCTCGACGACCCGCGCGATCAGCGCGGCGACGTCCTCGACAGGTTGCACGTACGGGCCGGAGTACGGCGGCGTGCCCGGAGGCGAGTAGAGCGCGTGCTGGCCGAACCCGGTCGCCACCATGCCCGGCATGACGAGCGTGATGTGAATGTCCGGGTAGGTCTTTTGGAGATCGACCCGAGCGTTCGCCGTGAGCGTGTTGAGCGCTGCCTTGGCCGCATTGTACGCGGAACGGTACGTCGCCACCGGCACGCGGCCGAGGAACGACGACATGTTGATGATGTGGCCGCGACCACCGCGCTCGATGAAATGGGGCACGGCAACCTGCATCCCGTAGAGCGCCGACTTCACGTTGACCGCCATCATGTAATCGAAGTCGTCGTCGGTGAGCTCGAGCGCCGGTCGGGTGATGCCGCGACCGGCGTTGTTGATCCACACATCGAACGCGCCGAGCGCATCGACTGCTCTGTCGCGCAGCCGCTCGACGTCGCCACGCTTCGTGACGTCCGTCTCGACGGCGATCGCGTGCGGCGCGCCACGGCGCATCGCCTCGTTCGCGACGCGGTCCAGCGCCTCCCTGGTGCGCGCGGCGAGAACCAGCGAGTACCCCCGGACGGCGAGGTGTCCGGCGATGCCTGCGCCGAGGCCCGCGCTGGCGCCGGTGATCACGACGGTCTTTGGCATGTGCCTCGGCTTTACGGTGGCGTGGGCGCGCGGTACAATCCGGAGCGGCTCGTTCGGTCGCGCCCCTTTATCACGATCTGGAGCTCCACAAACATGAAGAAGGTTAATTGGCAGATCGCGGCCGTGCGGACCGCGATCGTGCTTGTCGTTACGGGCGCGGCCGCGAGCGCGGCACATGCGCAGGATCGGCTCAAGACGATGCCGGGCTACGAGCAGTACGAGCGAATGCTGCCGCTGATCAGGCAGGCCATCCCGGGCGGCGGCAGATTTGCCGGCCCGATCACCTGGTCGTCGGACAGCCGGTCCGTCGAATACATGAGCGGGGGCAAGACCTATCGCTACGATTTGGTGACCCGCAAGTCGGCCGAGGCCGGCCAGGCAAACGCGACGTCGCCGGGTGGCCAGGGCCGCGGTCGCGGCGGGTTCGTGGGAATGCCCGAACGCGGGCGGCAATTCGCGTACGCCGTCGCGCCCGCGGGTAATCACCGCGCGATCTATCGCGATCGGAACGTGTGGCTCGGCGATTCGACCGGGGCGAATGCGGTGCAGATCACGACCGACGGCAGCGAGAAGACCAGGGTGAAGTACGGAACGGCGAGCTGGGTGTACGGCGAGGAACTGTCGCAGCGCACCGCGATGTGGTGGTCGCCCGATGGAAAGAAGCTCGCGTTCTACCGCTTCGACGAGCAGATGGTGCCCGACTTCTACCTGACGCCCGGCCTGACGCGCCTGCAGGATACGCTGGACGTCGAGGCGTATCCCAAGCCCGGAGTGCCGAATCCCATCGTCGACCTGTTCGTCTACGACGTCGACTCAAAGAAAACGACGCGCGTCGACGTGCGCGACGGCAAGGCGTTCGAGAACTCGGCGGTGGGCTACTACGTGTTTGCCGTGAAGTGGGCGCCGACCGGGCAGGAGCTGACGTTCCTGCGAACGAACCGCCGGCAAAACGTCCTCGAGCTGGCGGCCTGCAATCCGGCGAGCGGCGCCTGTCGCACAGTCGTACACGAGGAGTGGTCGACGGGGTGGATCGACGACGACCCGGCCCCGACGATGGAGTGGTTGGCCGACAACAATCGGTTCATCTGGGAGTCGGGGCGAACGGGCTTCAACAATTACTATTTGTACGACTTCAAGAACGCCAAGCTGATCACCCCGCTCACGCAGCTTTCGGCCGACGTCGACGATATCGTCCGTGTGGACGAAAAGGCCGGCGTGCTCTACTACCTCGCACGCGACGGCGACAGCCATCTCAAGGTCCAGTTGCACCGGGTGGGACTCGATGGCAAGAGCGACAAGCGTCTCACCGATCCCGCGTTCACGCACACGGTCTCGCTGTCGCCGGACGGCCGCGCGATCGTCGACGTCGCCGAGACGCACGATCAGGCGCCGACGACGCGGCTGCTCGACGCGGACGGCAAGGTCCTCGCCGAGCTCGCGAAGTCGGACCTTTCGAGTTTCGAGAAGGCCGGTCTCAAGAAGGTCGAGCTCTACACCTATCAAACGTCCGACGGCCAGACGACGCTCCACGGATCCATCAGCTATCCGTCCAACTTCGACCCGGGCAAGAAGTACCCGGTGCTCGTGGGCGTCTACGGCGGGCCGGGCGTGCAGAACGGCGTGAGCGAGCGGTTCACGATGCCGTCGCCACTTTCGGAGTACGGATTCATCGTCGTCGGCGTGGAGGCGCGGACCAATCCAGGCATGGGCCGCAAGGCGCTCGACGCCGTCTACCTCAAGCTCGGCCAGACCGAGATCGACGACATGGCGGACGGCGTGAGAGCGCTATGGAGCCGGCCGTACATCGACAAGAATCGCGTGGGAATCTTCGGCACGTCGTACGGCGGCTACACGTCGGTGATGGAGATTCTGCGTCACCCCGACGTCTTTGCCGCGGCCGCCGCGTCGTCGCCGCCGACCGACTGGCGCAACTACGATACGATCTACACCGAGCGGTACATGTGGATTCCGCAGGAGAATCGCGACGGCTACGACAAAGGCTCGGCGATGACGTACGCCGACAAGCTTCGCGGCCGGCTGATGCTCTACTACGGAACGCTCGACAACAACGTCCATCCGACGAACATGATGCAGCTCATTTCCGCGCTCCAGCGCGCCGGCAAGAGCTTCGACGTGCAGGTAGGCCCCGATCAGGGACACTCGGGTCTCAACGCCGCGCGAATGATGGAGTTCTTTATCGAGAACCTGGTGGTCGACCCGCCCAAGCCGTAGGCAACGGCGAGCTACTCCGCACGAATCACGATCGCCGGATCCGTCCGTGCGGCGCGCGACGCTGGCACGGCACTCGCCGCGAGGGCGACGAGACCGAGCACGATCGGCACCACCAGGAATGTGGTCGGGTCAGACGGCGTGGTCTGAAAGAGCAATGCACGGAGCACGCGGGTACCGGCGAACGCGGCGGCGAGGCCCGCGATCATGCCAATCGCCACGTATAGCGACGCCTGGCGCACGAGGAGCAACACGATGCGCCCCGGCGTCGCGCCGATCGACAGACGGATCCCGATCTCGCGCGTCCGTTGCGTGACAGCGTAGGCCACGACGCCATAGAGGCCGATTGCCGCGAGCAACAGCGCGGTCGCGGCAAAGCCGGAGAGAAGGCTCGTCACGAACATTCGTGGGTCGGAGAGCGAAGGCGGCCCACCTGCGTGATCGAAGGCCGGCTCGCTCCGGAAGGTGACCGCCGGCTCTACCGACTGCACCGCGCGCCTGACCGCCGCGAGCAGGCTCGGCGTCTCCGCGCCACGGACGACGAAGTTCATCCAGGGCCATACTTCGAGCGTGTACGGGAGAAAGACCTGTTCCGGCACGTCCGCGTCCGCACCGAACTCGTGGTAGTCGGCGACGACGCCGATGATAGGCAGCGTGATGGGCTGTCCGATATCGGCGCGCGCCTGCGATTGACGATAGATCGTGATGCGCTGACCGACCGCATCACCGCGCGGCCAGAGTTTGCGCGCCAGCGTATCGCTGACGAGCAAGCCGACGGGCGACCGCATGTCCTCGTCGGTGAAGCCCCGTCCCTGCGTAGTCCCGACGTGGAGCGTGCGCAGGAAGTCGCTCGAGATCGGATGGTACAGTGCGATCGGCGGATTCTCCGCCGTCGCGTGACTCTCAAGCACGACCTTGGTGCTGAGCAGCGCCCCCCCGGCCGCCGCCGCGCTCTGGACCGTGGGGACGGCGCGGACCGCCTCTAGTATTCTCGAATAGAGCGCAGCCGCCTGCGCTGGCGAATCGTATCGGTGCGCCGGCGGAGCGATGGCGAACGAGAGGAGGCCGTCGGGCTGATAGCCGAGCGGCACGTCAGCGAGCCGTCGGACGCTCTGCACCAACAGGCCCGCACCGACGAGCAGTGCAACGGCGAGGGCGAACTGGAGCGACACGAGCGCGTTGCGCACGCGGAAATCGGCTGCTCCGCCGCGGGATGCCGCGCCGCCGCGCAGGCGATCGACGACATTCATGCGGCTCATCTGCAATGCCGGGATCGTACCGACCAGCAGCGCCGCGAGAGCGGTGATGGCGACCGCAGCCAGTACCGCCGCCGGGTCGAGCGCGATGTGGTCGGCAAAGGGGAGCCGCTGCGCGGCGAACGGACGCGCGAACGAGACCAGGCCATAGGCGAGGAGCACGCCGAGCACGCCGCCGCCCAGCGAGATCAGCATCGCTTCCTCGAGCGGCAGGCGCGCGATCCGCCAGGGCCCGGCGCCAAGCGCGGCTCGCACCGCGAAGTCCTGCGCCCGCACGCTGCCGCGAATGAGCAGCAGATTCGCCACGTTCGCGCAAGCGAGGAGCAGCACGAGCCCGATTGCGCCGGCGATGAGCGCGAGCGTGGACCAGAGACGGCCAAACAGCTCGACCGAGAGACCGCGCAAGGCCACCGACGTCCAGTGTCCCTGCTCGTGCGGATACTCCAGGGCCAGACGTTGGGCGATCGTTCGCATGGCGGCCGCGGCTTTCGCTGAATCGACGCCTGGGCGGAGTCGGAGGATGGCGCGGCTGTCAACGTGAAGCTCGCGCTTGCTCAGCGGCGCCGGATGCATGGCTTGATACAGGGCGATTGGCTGCCACGCCGCGGGAGGAAGCCAGCCACCACCGCCAAAATTGGGATACGCGAAGCCGCGAGGCATGACGCCGACGACGGTGGTCGGCACACTGTCGAACTGCACGAGCCTCCCGACGATCGCGCGATCGCCGCCGAAGCGATGCATGAAGAAATCGTACGAGAGGACCGCGACGGGTGGCGCGCCGGGACGCTCCTCCTCCGGAACGAAGACGCGACCGAAGAGCGGACGCGTCTTCATCAGATCGAAGAAGCCCGGCGTCACGAAGGCGCCGATCTGTCGCTGTGGGCTGGCGCCAATGAGCAATCCATCGCCCCGCACGAACGCAAGAGCGTCGATGACGTCGTCGACACCGCGCGCCGCGGCCTGCCAATCGCTGAACGTCGGGAACGACGGGACGCGTTCGCTACCATCCTCGTTCCGCTCGTATACGGCACGGAGACGATCGGAGTGGGGATACGGCAAACCGTGGAGCACTACGGCGTTGACGACGCTGAACACCGCGGTCGAACTTCCAATGGCCAGGGCCATGGTGAGCACGGCGATCAGCGTGAATCCGGGGGTTCGGCGCAGTGCGCGGACGGCGACGCGAAGCGAGGACACAGAGACAATTCCTTGTCTAGGCTCGCGAGATAATATTTTCTCTCCGCCGCCGCGTCAAGAGGCGCGAGCGGGTCGTGGCGTCAGTGCAGCTTCGGCGATTGCGCCGAGAATGCCGATGCCGCTAATTAGCCCGGATGTTCACCGGCAACGAGATCGCGACCGTGCTCGGCGACGTCGGCATCACGCACGTCGTGACCGTGCCCGACAGCACCATCGGCCCATGGCAGGACGCGATCGAGCGCGGCGGCCGCACGCGACTCGTGCGCGTGTGCCGCGAGGGAGAGGCGTGGGGTGTCGCCGGCGGCCTGATGTTCGGCGGCGCGCTCCCGCTGGTGATGATTCAGTGCACGGGGCTGTTCGAGTCCGGCGACGCGCTGCGGAACATCGTGCATGACTGGAAGCTTCCAATCTTCAGCATCATCGGCTATCGCAGCTATCTCAACCAGGACACGCTGCCGGGCGATACGTGTCTGGTCTTCACCGAGCCGATACTCGACACCTGGAAGATCGACTATCGGCTGATCACCAAGGCCGCGCAGTTGCCGATGATCGCCGAGCACTTCGCGGCGTCGCGAGCGGCCAGGCGCGCGGGCGCGATCGTCGTTGCGGAGGGGAAAGCATGAGCGGCGGGCGGATGCCGGCGAAGGAGGCGCTCGCCGCCGTGCACGCCGCGCGGCACGACGAAGACATCGTCGTCACGACGATGTCGCCGGCGCGCGACTGGATGACGATGCCGCAGCACGCGCGCGATCTCGTCCTCGTGCCGTCAGCGATGGGGCACGCGACATCGATTGGTCTGGGACTCGCGTTGGCGCAGCCCGAGCGCCGCGTGATCATCTGCAACGGCGACGGGTCGATGCTGATGAACCTCGGATCGCTCGTGTCGATCGCGGCGGCGGGCGCGACGAATGTCAGTGTGCTGGTGTTCGTGAACGGGACGTACGAGGTAACCGGATCACAGCGCGTGCCGGGCGCGGGCGTCGTGGACTTCGCGGCGATGGCGCGGGCCGCCGGGTTCCGATCGGTATTCGAGTTCTCTGAATTGGCAGAATGGCGGCGAGAGGTGGAGGAGATGCTTGGCGCGCCGGGGCCGGCGTTCGCGGTGCTGCATGTCGAACCGGTGTACGG
>DATJHY010000170.1:0-37950 GCA_035493635.1 Gemmatimonadaceae bacterium
ACTCTTGCGGGCGGGCGGAAGCGTGAACGCCGCGTACAACGCCGGTAGCTGCGACGGCAAGCCAACGAACGGCGAGGCCCGACGTGCGCTCAGAGCGCCCTGCAAACTCTCGAACTGAGCATTGTTGAAGGCGATGACCGCATCGGGCGCCGTGGGCGCAGTGATGACGTCGTACGACATCGTGAGCGATGCGACGAGCGGCGGATGCAACGTTGCCGGAACGAACTTGAACTGACCAGGGTGATCAGGGTCGGGCTCATACGTAGCCTCCGCCCCGTAGTTGCCCGATTCGATTTGCACACGAACCCAATTGCTCTCGACGCCGTTCACCCTCGTTGGCGCGAGCGAATCGGGGAGCGTGAACTCGATCCTGCCCGATTTGGTGAATGCGGCGTCCGTATCCGTCAGGACTCCGCCGAGGCTCGCGCCGGTGCGAGACGTCACGCCGAGCAGGGCCCATCCCGTGCCGTCCCACACCTCCCACTTGAGCTCGAGATCGCTCGACGGAACTCCCGAGGTGTCGTTGTCCGGAACCGGGTTGACGAGCGCGACGTCGATGGTGATTGCGCCGGCCGGCTGTCCCAACGCCTGGCGTGAGCCAAGGTAGAACACGTCGCCGATCTTTGGGCTCTCGCCGAACGGGAGGAATGCACGCGTGACGTCGACCGACTGGCTATTGGCGAAGGCCGCGTCAGGCGTGAGACCTGATCGGCCGAGTACCGCGCTCACGCCCACGTTTTCCAGCAGCGGAAGCTGCGACGCTCGCACCATGCCTTGCGCCGGCGAGTCACCCGGCGTGATCGGTGTCAGTAATCGACAGCGGAGCCAGCGTCCCGTTACACCGTTCACCGACTGCTCCGGAACTTCGGCCAGATTCGTGAAGCTCACGGTCCCGCTGACGCTCAGCTCTCGAGTGGTATCTGTGGACGGCGTGATCGGAATGCCTTCAACGCCATCCCACACCTCCCACTGAAGCGCGCGGTGGTCGGCCGCCGCCGGGCTGTCGGCGGTCATGGCAAACGCGACCTTCAGCGCCGCGATCTTTGCGTTGGCAAGCAGCGTGTCGTGTGAGAGGTACAGCACGTGCTCGTTCGCCCGATTTCCAGCGAAGACGCGCACACCATTGGACACGGGGCCGGCGAGCAACGCCGCCTCGTCGGCGATGAGATCGCGCGCGGCGTCGACGGCGACGAGCGCCGCGAGCGTTGCCGCGACGGCGGTGAACTCGCGCTCCGTCTCGAAGACGACCGGCGCGGTCTCGCCTTCGCCCGGAGGCGCCGCGACCTGGGTCCCCGCGGGCACCACAGCGTCAGTCGCGCTCCCCGGCACCACCGTGAACGTGAGCGGTACGCGCGCCGCCACCGGCGGCAGCGGCGTAGTGCCCAGGAGATCGAGAAACGCGAGAAAGTTCTTATCCGGCGCCTGGTTCAAACGCTCGATCACCAGCTCGCCGAAACGCGACAGTACGCCGATCAGCGCGGCGCTGGCCTGGTCTCCGTCGGGCGTCCAGCCCAGAACGTTTTGCGCCAGTCCGGCCATGAGCTCGGCGCGCAGATCGGCGGCGCGGCGTGGATCGATCGGTGGCGCGCTGATGCTCATGCGCCAACGCCCTGCTGCAGGTAGAACGGGTAGACGAGGTTGAACGCCGTGTTCGTGGCGCGCACCTGGTACTCGATGTCGATCAGGAGAACGTTGCTCGTCTCACCGGGACGTGCGTCGACCCGGAGCACCTCGATTCGCGGCTCGAGCCGAAGGAGTGCCTCGTCAACCTCGTGCGCGATGCGCCCGATCGTTCCCGCGCTCGCGTTCGCGAAGACGAGATCGTGAATGCCGCAGCCAAAATCCGGCCGCATGACGCGCTCGCCTTTCGCCGTGCCGAGTATCACCAGGATCGACTGGCGCACGCTCTCCTCGTATTCAGCGCGCGCGAGTTGGCCGGTCTGTTCGTCGAGCGCCAGTGGGAATCGGGTACCGACTCCGAGAAACGGTTTGGACATCGCGTCTCCTTCTCAACCGATTCGGACGGACGCGTTGCCAACGACGACGACCTTACCCGTCGGCCCCGGCAGGTCGTGGCACGTCACGGCGGGATCGCCGTCGCGAGCCGCGGGCTGGCGGTTGATTCGCACCGATCTGCTTCCACCGGTGATCGTTCCCTGATTCGACGGTCGCGCCACGAACATTTGGTTGGGCAGCAGCTGCGATTCGTGCTTCGGGCTGTTGCTGGCCGTACTGTGCATCAGTGCGGCGGGTTTGCCGTTGATCATCACGTTCGAGCTCAGACCGCCGTCGATGATCCCGTTGAACCGGAGTTTCAAGGGCTTTTGCGTGACGACGCTGCCGACCTGTTCACGTATCAGGTGGTTGTCGTCAGCAGCGATGCGATCGTCCTTCTTGGCCGCGGGGCGTCCCATCATGCGTATCCTCTAATCATCGGCTCGTTCGGCATCAGTTGATGTTCACTGTCTTGCCTGTCAGTGTCAGATCGCCCTCGGCATGCACCGTCATGTCGGCGCCCGCTGTGAAGGCGCCGCCCTTGGAGGCGGCGATCTCGATGGTTTGTGCGCTGATTCTGATGGTCCCCTCGGGAGCCGCGAGCGTGATGTCCTTTCCGGCGGTGATCGTGATGGCGTTCGTGGCCGTGTCCACGACGATGCTATTCTTTCCACTGGCGTCGATGATCTCGATCGTCTCCTTTCCGTGCTCGTCGTTCAGCTTGATGAGGTGGCCACTGCGCGATTTGATGACGCGAAGGTGGTTGCCGCCGCCATTGTCGACGGGCGGTTTGTCGACACCGTTCCACAGTCCGCCGAGCACGTAGGGGAAGCGCAGGTCGCCGTGTTCGAAGGCCACCAGCACTTCGTCGTCCACCTCGGGCAGGAAATAGACGCCCCGGCCAGGACCAGCCATCGGCGAAACGATGCGAGCCCAGAACGTCTCGTTCGTGGCATCGAGCCAGGGAAAGCGCACCCTCACGCGCGACAATCCCTCGTCGTCGTTGTTGTTCGTGACGATCCCGATGACCACACCGGCGCCGAGGTTGTGGTGATACCCGGGCGCGCGCTCGGCGATGAGTTGCGCAAGGTCGCGGCTCACGATGCGTTCCGCTCGGCCTGAAAGTCGGTGAGATATCCCGCGCGTGGCGAGTAGCGGTGGACGGCGGACTTGATGTAGTAGCTGCCGTCGAACGTCTTGCCGAGGCCTTTGAGCTCGATGACGGTTCCGGCGCGCAGGTCAGTGCGCCCGCGCGCCGTACCGTCGGCTTTGATGTACTTCAACGCGGCGCTAGTCAGCTTGCCGACGGCGAGCTGATTCGCCTCGGCCTGGCTCGCGACCGGAGTGCCCGGCAGCTTTTCGACGGCGCCGCCGATGACGCCGGCGGCGACCTTCGCGCCGAGTTTCTTGTCATCCATCGCCGCGATACTGTCGGCGGTGGCCGACGCGATGATCGGCGCCTTCTGCTTCGGGTCCCAGGCCACCGACACGACTTCGGTGACCGGCTGCAGTGACAAGCGCGGACGGAACTCGAGGAGGTCGTCGCTCAGCTTCAGCGTGGCGACTGCCGGCGTCTTGTTCGCGATCGGCCGGAACAACAGCTTCGTGCCGGTCATGGCAAGCTCGAAGCCGCTGTGACTTGCACGATCGATCAGAAAATCCAGATCTGTTTGCTGCTTCTGCACGATGCCGTCGTGTTCCACCCGACTGTCCGTCGGTTCGATATCGACGAGATCCTTGCAGACCTGGCGGGCGATGTCCGAGTCCTTGGCTTTGGGAAAGCGGCGATAGCGGCGCACACCGTTCAATCGATTCCGCCGGTCGTAGCCACGCACCACGAGCGTTGGCGGGCCGCCCACGCTGAACGTCGGCTCCAGCCCCGTGATCTCGCCGCTGATGAGCGTGTCGAGCGCGGCCCCGGCGTATCCCATGCTCAGCTCGACCCTCGCACCCAACTGCAGGCGCGGGTCGTCCGTCCACGCGTCCGTGCCGCGCTCGTCTTCCTTGCTGATGAGCTGGAGGGTGAACATGCTCGGATAGTTGAGCTCGTCCTCGACGACGACGCTGACGATCCACAGCCCGATGTCGTTCGCCAATGGCTTGTCGTTGAGCTTCACGGCAAAGCTCGGGACCAGTGGCTGTCGTCGATCCGCGATCGCACTCGGCATCCGTGATCCTATGCCTGTGGCAGAGTGAGCTTCGATCCGGCCGGCACCTTGAACGGATCGTCGATGCCATTCGCGACGGCGATCAGGCGCCACGCGCCGGGATCGCGGTAGACGTCGGCGGCAATGCTGGCCAGCGAATCGCCGCGACGCACCACGCGCGTCGTCGCCTCAGGATCCGTTCTGCGGGCGTCGTCTTCCCGATTCACGAACTCGGTGAACCTCAGCTTGAGCTGGGCGCGCATCGGGCGCCCTTCTCCGTCGAACAGCACGAAGTTCTGCGACAGGTTGGTGACCACGCCCTTGAACGGGAAATCCTGGCGGTTTCCGCCTCCCCACGACACGGTGCACAGCGGTGGTCGGCCTTTGTCGGGCGTGATGCGCGTGAGCTGGACGATCGTGTCGGTCTGCACTCGGACGTCGCGCGCCTCCGGGTTCGGCTCGTCCGTGGTATCGAAAAAGAGATCCAGCTCGAGGACGCGGGCCTCGCCTCCGCCAAAGGACAGGACCGGCGCATTGGCCTTGACGTCCGCGGTGGCAACCGTCGATGGCGTCCAGACCACGCTCTTCGTGATCGAGTAGCTGTTCGGGTTGAACATCACCGTGATCAGCTGACCGAATTCCGGCTCGATGGTCAGTTTGCTTGGCGCCATTGCCGTACTCCGGTTCGTTCACGTTCGATCTCGAGCCGCCGGGCCAGTCGCTTGCCCACCTGCTCGGCGATCCAGTCGAGGTTCCAGTCGTGCGCGTGGCCAGTTTCGGCGTGGTACGTGCTCGTACCGTGTGCGTCGTGCGTGCGGGCGATCGCACTCGTTGGTGCGCTGGAGATCGAAGGCGTCTGCAGTGGACCTTCGGCGCGCGTCGCAGGCACGATGGCTTTGCGGAGCACGAGTCTTTGCGGCGCGACCGATATGGCCGGCGCGGCGGTCATCGCGGGAACCGCGCGCGCCGCCGGCGTTGGTGCTGGCGGATCAGATCTTCTCCAAACGAGCCGCGACGAAGCGGCGGCGGACGCGCGCACTGTCTGGGCGATCGAGCCGGGTTCGGCCGCAGAGCCCGACGCCGACTGATGAGTGGCCGGTGGCGGCGAGGCGACGCCGATCGTCGGCGACGAAACGCCGCGGACCGGGCTTGCCGCAGCGGAGCGGGAGTCCGCGCCGGCGCCTGCGACGGATCCCTGCTCCCGTGCGTCGACTCTTCTCATCAACAGAGCCGCGGACGCCAGTCCCGTGTCGCGCGCGGACGTACGCGGAGCGTGCATCGACGCAATGCGTCCCGTGAGATGGCCGGCCGATGGCTGCGAGCTATCGGAAACGTTCGTGACCGCCGAATCGGTATTGGCGCCACGGCGACCCACACGTCTCTTCGCAACTGATTGCGCGTTTCCTTTCGCGTCTGACGCGACCACGTCTGGCGCGTGAGTTGCCGACGTCCCGGACTGTTGAGAACGTTCGAATAGCCTGGCCACCGTCGACTCTCCACCGACGAGACCCGCGGTTTGCGCGATCCGGCGCGCAACGATCGCCGGCGTTCGCGAGATGGTCGGCGCCGAGCGCGTGTTTCGACTGTCCGCGATGAGCGCCGGCGCGCCGTTCGGTGTCGCCGCGGCGCCGGTGAATCCCGGCGGCGGGGCCTCGACGTCGACCGACCGATCGATCCGCGCGAGCGGAAGGCTCACTGCGCCCGCCGTTGCCCGTGTGGCCCGACGTTGCAGGCGGCTGAGGAGATGCGCTCTCGTCGAGGACGCGAATCGGTCGCGCGCGCGCTGCAGCACCCGGCGATCGAGAACGCCAGGATTGGACAGCCGGCCCGTGGCGAGCCGTTGCGCGAGCGAATCTGATTGCGCGGTTTCGCTCATCTCAGAAGAAACCGCCCGAGAGCGTGGTCGCCTTCGCTAGCTCGTCGGTCGCGAATGCGACGGCCGATTCGGCCGTCACCTGTCGCGCGCGCGAGAGCCCGCGGTGCGCAAGCTCCACGCTCTCGAACGCGACCGCCGACGATGCCGCGCTCAGGGTTGGGCCGGTCCACTTGACCGGGAACCCTCCACTGAAATGCCACTGCATCACCGGGATCTGCTCCTTGTTCAGCAGGTAGATCGTGCCGTTGCGACGCTCGATGACGCCGGCGGTGACGTCCTGATGCCATCCCCACAGTCCGTCGATCGGCGACATCCCGTGTTTCAGGACCAGCAATGGGTGCTTGGTTCGCCCCGCGAACCGATGCACGAAGTCGTTCTGGCCGCCCTCGCGGTACTCCTCCACTTCGACCTCGACTTCCAGGCCGGTACAGTCGGTGAAACCGCCCACCAGCAGCCCCTCGATCTCGACGACGAAGTTGCTCGCCTGGTAGGGATCGAGCCGCAGGCCCGTGACCCGCGCCGCGATGCTCACTCCGATGTCCGCGCCTATCCCCGGCATGTGTCCGCTCCGACCGATGGCATGGAAAATCTCATGACTGCTTCCTTATCAACCGGTTGTCGTCTCACTCGCCGCCTTCGTTGAGGCGGCGGTTGATCCTGACGACCTCCTCCACCCAGCGCGCGCGTTCGCGATGCTCCAGGTGCATGATGTCGCCGTGCGGCCAGTGAAAGTGATACGCCAGATACGCTACCTCTTCGTAGAGCCGCTCTACGGGGTAGCGCCAAACCCCCCCGCGGGGCCGAGCTCCACCATGAAGGCCTTGTCGCAATGCGGGCACTGCGTGCGAACCTGATCCTGGCCATGCTGGTTCACGCGTTGGTACATATCCTGGAGAAAAGCGAGATCGCCCGCGTACAATCCTTCGATCGTCTTGGGGTTGATGTGCTCGAGCGTGCCGAGCTTCACCATGACCCGTGACAGGAGGATCACCAGCAGGTAGCCCGGGTTGCTCTGCACCCGCGGATCCTTGAGCGGCGCGATCTCGTCGAAGGCGGTGGCGAGGCGCATCACGCCGTCGCGGTGCAGCGTGCCCTCCGCATCGACGTAGCCGAGCGGCAGCTCGAACGGGAATTCAGTCTGCAGCAAGGTTCCGCCTCGTCAGCGCCGCGCCCGATCGGTCAAGCACGCCGAATCTCCTCGTGCATGATCTCCAGCGACTCGACCGCAACGGCGTTGCTCGTGGCGTTGAACGCCGGTCCTGTCCACTTGGACGGCCACGCGCGGGTGAAGTTCCAGCGCAGCCGCTCCGCTCCACCTTCGTCGAGCAGAACGATCGAGCCGTTGCGGCGATCGGGGCTGCCGTTGAGCGCCGTGAGGTGCCACTTGTACAACTCGTCCGAGTCGGTGATGCCGCGCTTGAGCGAGATCGTGCTGAACGAGTTCAGGCCGGAGAGCTTGCGCGTGTGATTGGGGTCGGCGCCCTCGCGATACTCGATCATCGCCGCGCTCGAATCCAGACCGCTGCACTCCTGAAAACCCGCCTGCGTAATGCCGTCGATCTCGACGAGGAAGTTGAAGCCTTTGTACGGGTCGGTTGCCATCTCATCGCTCCTTGATATCGATGTTCTTGTCAGGTGAGCTCGGTGGTGCCCGAGCGGTGCTGCACGGACACGATGATGAACTCCGCCGGCGTCGTGACGGCCAGACCGATCTCCGTCACCACCTGCCCCATCTCGCGGCGGTCCGTGGGATTGAGCTCGGCGTCGCAACGCACGAAGAACGCATCCGACGCCGAGGTTCCCTGCAGCGCGCCGGCGCGCCACAGCCCGGTGAGATAGGAGGTCAGCTCGCGCTCGATGCGTGACCAGAGCGCGGGGACGTTGGGCTCGAACGACGCCCACGCCATGTTCGCGTCGATCCAGCGCAGCAGAGTGAGCACGAGTCGGCGCACGTTGAGATACGCCCAGCCCGGATCGGGACTCAGCGTTCGCGCGCCCCACACGCGAATGCCCCGCGAGGCGAAGGCGCGAATGCAGTTCACACCGGCGGCGTTGAGACTCGCCAGCGAATCGGGATCGAGCGCCGCGTCGAGGTCCGTCGCGTCACGCAGTTCCGCATTCGCCGGCGCGGTAAAGACGCCAAAGTCCTCGTCGGTGCGCGAGATGATGCCCGCCACTTGCCCGCACGGCGGCACGAACAGCGGATCGGACGCGATCGTGCGAACCCAGGGGTGATAGATCGCGGCGTTGACCGGGCCCACGGCGGGAATGCCGAGCTGCTTCACCTGATCCTTGATCAACTCCACGGCCGTCTTGTCGCGGAGACCGTCGAGCAACGCGATTCGATTGCCGGCAGTTGTGCAATGCGCGATCGTGGCACGCTGGAGCTCGAGCACCAGCGATTCGGCAACGGCGCCCAGCTCGTCGAGCAGGGCCTGCGCGTCCGGCGTCGCGACCAGATCGATGTCGTCCAGCGCGACGGTGAGCGCCAACGCCTTCCTCATGCGCTCGGCGGCGAAGGCGCCAGACGCCGGATTCGCCTTGATGCCGACCACGTAACAATAACCGCCGCCATTGTCGAAAAATCCGTCGATGGCGTGCCCCAGAAACGCGGCCGCGCCGCCGCGGAATTCCGTTTTGTGATGGAGCGCGACGGGGCCGTACATGTCGGCGCCCGCGGCGGTGCCGGCCGGCATCGGAGCGTCAGGCCGGAGCAATCCAATGAACACGGGCACGCCCGTCGGCAGCGCGCGCCGGGAGCGCGCGCGCCGTTCCTGGATGTACACACCGGGAACTCCGCCAACGACCGTCGCCATCGCCGCGTCGAGTGCTACTTGGTGGCCGCGGATGACTGGCTGATGCGGAAGATCACGAATTCCGCCGGCCGAGCGATCGAGACTCCAATGTCCGTCACGACCTGACCGAGATCGCGCGACTCGGGCGGGTTGTTCTCCGCATCGCACTTCACGAAAAATGCTTCCTGTGGCGTGCTGCCGAACAGCGCGCCCGACCGCCACACCGTCGTGAGGAAGGCCGTGATGTTGCGCGAGATCTTGGCCCACAGCGCCGGCGTGTTCGGCTCGAAGACCGTCCACTGCAGGCCTTCGTCGATCGACTCGCGCAGGAAGAGCAGCGTACGGCGAACGCTGATGTACTTGAGGTCCGCGTTCGCATCACCACCCACCGTGCGCGCGCCCCACACGAGAATGTTTCCGTTCAGCGACCGGATGGCGTTCACGCCCTTGGGGTTCAGCGTATCCTGATCGGCTCGGCTCAGCCCGTGCGTCACGTCCAGCGCGCCGCGGACGACTTCATTGGCCGGTGACTTGAATACCCCGCGTTGCGTATCCACCCGCGCGTAGATCCCCGCGACATGCCCACTTGGAGGAACCGCGATCGAGCCGCCCGTCGCCGCGTCGACGAGCTGCGTGCCTGGGTCGAACACCTTGACCCACGGATAGTAGAACGCGGCGAGATCTGTCTTGGCCGGGGCGACGCCGCCCTGGGCCTTGGGTTTCGTGAGCACGTCGATCTGCGCCTGGAACTGCGGCCCGTCGAGGATCGCGAAGCGATCGCCCGTCGCCTCACAGTGGTCGACGATCTTTCCGTATACTGCGTCGTCGGTCTGGCCGGGCGCGCAGACGAGTGCGATCTCGTCGATCGCCGCGAATGCCGCGAGCGCGGCGTCCAGATCGGCGACCCCGGCGATGCGCGTCACGTAGCACCGACTGCCGCCGTTGTTGAAGAAACCGTAGACGGCGTGCGCGAGCTGCTGGTAGCCCGGATCCACCTTGGCGTTGGGAACTGTCGTCGCATCGATCGTGGAATCACCAACAAGGTCGCCGAAGTTGCGCGTGAACTGCGCCCAGCTGGAGATCAACACCGGCACCTTCTCCTTGGCCGGGATCGCGTGGTCGACGAACTTGAACGCCAGAGCCGCATCGTCCGTCGGATCGAAATCCGGATTCTTGGCGACCAGCTGCACCGTCCCGGTTGGGATGATGCCGATGAATCCGGCCACGCTGGTGCTGACACCAGCGATCGCCTTCACCTGCGAAGGCACTTCTTCGACGAAAACGCCCGGAGAGAGAAGAGACGTCGCCATGCGTTGCTGCTCCTTGAAGGTTGACCGAGTGAGGATCGCGTCGGGCGTGGGGTCGGAAACCGGCTCGTCTCGGCGTTGTCCGCCCCCCATGTCCAGCGCTACTGCGGGGCTCGTGGTTTGGGGACTGTCGACGTCAAAGTGATCACGGACTGCGTCGCCAGCTTCACGCTTTCGCTGGCGAAGGGCTGCACGGACGCGGTGAGCACGTAGTTCAACGCCGCCTTCATTCCGTGGTCCATGTGTCCCCAGAACTCCCATGGGTTGGGCAGGCGTTCGGGCTGCGCGATCCACGCATGCACCGGAAAGGGCTGCGATTGCATGGCGCCTTTGAGCACGGCGACCGGGAGGAGCGGGAACTGCACCAGCGCGCTCAGAATCCGCCCAAGCAACTGGTGTTCGTCGGAGATGTCCGACGTCCACACCGAGATCAGGTACGACAGATCCACGCGGACGGGAGCGCGAGTGATCGTTCCCGTCGTGTCGGCGCGCGTGAACGTCCGCTCGCTGTTGCGCAACTCGTGGTTCTCGCGGACGTCGTACAGGAAGAGGTTCACCGTCGGTTTCGTCACCGTGGCCGACCAGTCCTTCGTCGGCATGTCGAACTTGATGTCGATGTCGGCGGTCCTGATCGGCACGAGCTGAACGAGAAGTTCCTTGAGCGTATCGTCGACGTCCTGGATCACGATGCGCTCCTCGCACGGCCCTCGGGATTGCGCGCGTGCGCCGGAGCAGCGACCTGCTCGTCGTTGACCAGACGGCCCATCTTCTGCAGCTCGCGCCGTGTGGCGCGCATCAGGTGGCGCATCGACACGTCCTGACGCTGCTCCGCCGCGAGGAATGCCGCCGCGAGCGCAACGTTCCGGATGCTGCCGCCGCTCAAGCGGAACTGTTGCGCCAGCAGTGAAAAGTCCACGTCGTGTGCGAGCGGCACTTGGGACGGCCACACCGTCTTCCAGATTCGGAGACGATCCTCTTCTTCGGGGAACGGGAAGTCGACGATGAAGCGCATGCGACGTGTGAACGCCGCGTCCATGTTCTGCCGGAGGTTCGTCGACAGGATCGCGATCCCGGGATACTCCTCCATCTTCTGCAGGAGGTACGCGGTCTCGGTGTTGGCATAGCGATCGTGCGCGTCCTTCACGTCCGAGCGCTTGCCGAGCAGGGCGTCGGCTTCGTCGAAGAACAGAATGGCGTTTGCCGCGACCGCCTGGTCGAACAGCTGCCGCAAGTTCTTCTCCGTCTCGCCGATGTATTTGCTGACGATCTGCGACAAGTCGATCTTGAGGATGTCGACGCCGAGGTCGGCGGCGATGACCTCCGCCGCCATCGTCTTGCCCGTGCCCGGCGGTCCCGTGAACAGCGCATTCAAGCCCTGGCCGAGCGAGAGCTTTCGCTCGAATTGCCACGAGCCGTAAACGATCGACGAGTGTTTGGCCTGGCTGCAGATTGCGGAAAGCTGCTCGAGCTGCGCCGCGGGGAGCACCAGGTCGGCCCACCGGTGCTTCGGCTCGATGCGTCGCGCCATCGTGCTCGCGGGTGTTCCCGCGAACGCGCGGCACGCCTGCTTGAGCTGCTCCAGACGCGGCGACGTTGCTTCACCGGTTTCGGCGACCATCGCCTCCGCCATCCTCCACACATCCGCGATCGCCGCGACCGGCAACGGATGCAGCGATATCAGGTGGTGCAGGTCCGCATCCGCGAGCTCGTGCCGGCTTGCGGACCGCCACGCCTCCAGCTGCTCGTCGACGCCATCGGGCCGCACCTCGACGAGGCGCAGCACGAGCGGCTCGGACGGCATTTGCCAGCACCAGCCATGTTCGCCGGACGCGAACACGATGCTGCCCATTTCCGTGGCGCATCGGAGCAGTGCCCGATAGCGAGACGCGCCGCCTGGCGGCTCGAGCGCTCGATCGAGATTGCGGAGGTACACCGCGGCTTGACTCAGCAACGCTTCGCGGAAGAGCAGAAAGAGATTCTGCTCGAACGCGCCCGACTCCACGAGAAGCTCGGCGTCGACCGTCATGACCGGCATCGGCAGGCAACGCGCCGCCCTGCGCACGAGCGCGTCCGCGCCGGCGTGACGCGTGCTCTGCAGATAGAGCAGTGACTTTCGACGTCCCCGCGACGCCCGCACGATCTGGACGATTCGATCGAGCGCCTCGTCGGCTGGATGCCTCGGCTCGCGCGGACCGGCAAGCTCCAGCACGGCCTCGTACCACGTGACCTGTCGGGCGATCCGCGCGTCGAGTCCGCGATCGCCAAGAAGGAACGATGCGATTCGCTCGTCGACGTGCATCGGCCGTGACAACCAGGGCGTCGCGCTTCCGTCGTCCGCGAGCTCGAGTAGCCGATAGTGCCGCAGCGGCGCCTGGGCGTTGAGTAGCTCGCGTGCGCTGAGCTGTTCGTCGATCGTGTCGCAGCAGAGCGCGATCGCCAGGCCCGCCGACGCCAACCGCCGGCTCATGTCGTCGTGAAGGAATCCGTAGATGCGCTCGTACCGACGGTCGAGCTCCACCGCAAGACAGGCGAAGAGCAGATCCATCTCCAGCGGCGACAGCGCGAAGCGGCCGGCCAGCTCGAGGATCGGGAGGCGGATGCCGTGGAGATCGCTCTGCTCGACCCGGCCGTCGATCGCCAGCTCGAGGATCTCGAGCTCGCGATCGATCAGGTCGACGTCGGCACTCGCGGCGCCGCTTCGCGCTCGCGGCTCGAGCAACGCGTCGACCTCGTCCTCGCTGATGGCTGCAAAGCCCAGGATGTCCGCGGGCTTTCGAACGCGTGCGAGAGCGATGTGCCGCTTGAGCCGCAGGTCGTGCCGGCGCAACAAATCGCGAATGTGCTCGTGCGGCGCGAGGTACGGCGCGAACTCGCCACTCTCCGCGGGTTCGTCCGGCGTGTGCTCGTCGAGCAGCATCGTGCGTCTTGATCCGGACGTAGCGGGGGGGGCGGTAGAGGTCGGCGGGGAGGGTAATCGCAGAATGCGAGAGCGATCGGTGTATAGCACGCGCTTCCGCGCCGATTCCGGACAACGCGTTCGTCGTCCGGCTGAACACACCGCGACGATGGATCGATTCGTCACACCGTCGCGTCGCGAGTGATGTCTAATGACCGGGCTCTTCGGCTCGACTCGCGAACACTTCGCTGAACGGAATCACCGCCCTGAGCGACGACCTCCCTTCGATGACCATCCCTCTTCTATATGGTATGCATGGTGTGCTGGCGCGGGGGGGGGCGCCGGCCTGCTGGATGTACCCGTCCGCAACCGCCGTCGGGGCCGTCATCCGACCGGGATGTCGAAACCCGAGACGCTCGAACGTCGATAAGGAGGACAACTCAGAGGCACAGTCGCGGACACTCAGCAAGAGAGGACGCATGCCGCTCAAGTCGAAGCTTCTCCTGGTCTCACACGGCCGCGAGGATTCGCGAGCCCATCGGCTCGCGATCGCGATCGTCGAATACGCGTGGGATCGCGGCGCTGAAGTGCGCGTCCGTCGCGACTCGGGGGCGTGGGCCGGCGCGCGGGCCGTTGGCGTCGCTGACGACAGAAGTCCCGAAGTTACGTCGGAGGATCTCGAGTGGGCGGACGTCACGATCGTTCTGGCTGACGGATCCGATGCACCGGGCCTGCATGGGATCGCCGATCACATGCAGTGGACCGGCCCGCGGCTGGTGTCCTGATCTCGTCGAACGATTCGGGGCAGGCCGCGCTGGCCCGCTATCCTTCGTGCGATCATCGTCCGCGGATCGGACCGACCTTCTCCCAGGCTGACGTGACCGCCACTCACGACCTCGTTCTCCTTCATGGCGCCCTCGGAGCCAGCACTCAATTCGACGCGCTCGCGCGAGCTCTCGAGCCTCACTTCCGCGTCCACCTGCTCGACTTCGAGGGTCATGGGAGCGCTCCGCCGCGCGGTCGGCCGTTCCGAATCCCGTTCTTCAGCGAGAACGTGCTCGAGCTGCTTGATTCTCGGCGGATCGAGCGCGCACTGCTGTTCGGCTACAGCATGGGCGGCTATGTCGCGCTCCATCTCGCGCTGGAGCACCCGGGACGCGTCGCACGAGTCGCCACGCTGGGCACCAAGCTGTACTGGGATCCGCAAACCGCAACGCTCGAAGCAGCTCGGCTCGATCCGAGCGCGATCCGCGCGAAAGTCCCGAAGTTCGCTGAAGCGTTGGCGGCGCGCCACGAGCAAGCCGGCGGCTGGGAACGCGTCCTGGCCGACACCGCAGATTTGCTCCGCGATCTTGGCGACCACCCGTTGTTGAGCGACATGGAGCTCAGGCGGATCACTCGACCGGTGCACATCGTCGTCGGCGATCGCGACGCGACCGTCGGCCTCCCGGAGAGCGCGGCCGCATCGCGTTCGCTGATCGATGGCATGTTGACCGTGCTGGCGGACACGCCGCATCCGCTCGAACGGGTGGATCTGACGCGGCTCGTTCCTCTACTTGTCGACTTCTTCTTGCAAGCGACTCCGGAACGCCAAGCCGGGCCGCACACAATGCGCTAGAGCCTCCATAGGCGAAAGCACCCGGTCGTACAGGGTGCGCCCGGTTTGAATCATCATACGCTCATAGCCGAGCGAGTCGAGTTGGATCCGCGATTTGTCATCCTGCGCCGGTTCACCGCCCGCGGACGGTCCTCGCGCCAGCGGACATCTCGAAGCACGGCGAAACCTTCCGCCGAGTCCGTTCGTTTAGACAGGTGTGAAACCCGGAGCTTTATGAACGTGATCGAAACCAACCAGCTCACGAAACGCTACGGGGGCATCCTCGCTGTCGACGCGATGTCGTTCTCGGTCGAAAAGGGACAGGTGTTCGGGTTCCTCGGGCCTAATGGCAGCGGCAAGACGACGACTATTGGCATGCTGCTCGGCATCATCACGCCGACCGCCGGCGACGTGCGGCTGCTGGGGCTCTCGGGGCGCCGTGGCCTTCACGAGGCGCGCCAACGCATCGGCGCCACGCTCGAGACGCCCAACTTCTATCCGCACCTGAGCGGCTGGGACAACCTGCGAATCGTCGCCAACCTCAAGGGCGTTCCGGCTCGCAAAGTCGAGGAAACGCTCGAGACGGTGGGGCTGTATGCTCGGCGGAAGGATCTGTTCCGCGGGTACTCGCTCGGCATGAAGCAGCGGCTGGCCATCGCCGCGACGCTGCTCGGAGATCCCGAGCTAGTGATCCTCGACGAGCCGGCGAACGGTCTCGATCCCGAGGGCATCCGCGAGATCCGTGATCTGATCGTGGCGCTCGGCGCGGGTGGTAAGACGGTATTCGTGTCCAGCCACCTGCTGCACGAAGTCGAGCGCACGTGTACGCACGTTGCCATCCTTCGCAAAGGCCAGCTCGTGCGCCAATCGAGCGTCCGCGAGCTGCTGGCCGGTGCGACGGTCTTCCACCTGCGCGCCGATGACCCCGAGCGACTCCGCGTCGCCACGCTCGCCTATCCGCGCACGACGAGCGCGACGCTCGAAGACGACACCGTCATCGCGCAGTTCGCCGACAACGACAGCGCGGCATTCAACCGCTACCTCGCGGGTCACGAGATCTTCCTGAGCCACCTCGCGCCGCGTGCGCTGTCGCTGGAGGAGGCGTTCATCGGCCTCACTCGTGATGACAGTACCGCCGACCAGACCGGTGCCGCATGAGAACACTCGTACTCGCCAGGAACGAGGTCATCAAGATCAAGCGTCGCTCGGCGTTTTGGGTGGCCTTTTGGGCGTTCACCGGGTTGATGGCGTTGATATTCGGCAGCATGAGATACCAGAGCGCACACCCGCAGCGCGTCGGTCAAGAGCTGTTTGCGCTGCCCGGCGCGTGGCGTGAGATCCTGGGCGGACCGGGCGTGATGTCCGCGTTCTTCGCGGCGATGGTGCTGGTCCTCCTCGTGGCCAGCGAGTTCACCTGGCGGACCGCCCGGCAGAACGTGATCGATGGATTGTCGAAGGAGGAGTTCTTTGCCGGAAAGCTGCTGCTCCTGCCCGCGATCGGTCTTTTGTTCTTCGGTGTACTGGTGCTCGTCGGCGGCGGCTTTGCGCTGAGCGGGGGACATGCCGCCGGGCCGCTCGTGCGCGGGATCGACGCCGAAATGTTGGCCGGCGCGCTCCTGGGATTGTTCGGCTGGGGTGCGCTCGCCTTCCTGCTGGCGGTGACCATCCGGAGCTCGGGTCCGGCGATCGGCGCCTTCTTTCTCTATTTCCTGATCGAGCAGATTCTCGGCCAACTGATCGCTCGCAACGGACCGGCCGCCGCCGCGGTGGCGCGGTACTTTCCGACGGAGGTGTTCAAGGCGTTGTGGCAGCCCGCGAGCTACCTCGCCATTCCACGCCCCCGCCAGCCGGCCGGACTCGCGCCGTCGGTGCTGATGTGGACGAGCGCCGCGTACATCGTGGCGTTCCTGCTGGCGGCCTTCGCGGTGTATCGTCGCCGCGATCTCTGAGCAGCGCCTTGGCTGTTGGAGATCTCGGGTGGCGGCAGTGTTCTGCCGCCACCCGTTTTCGTCATGCGTGATTCGAGACGATGGGGCAGATCAGCACATTGCCGGTTTCGAACTCGTAGTGGTTGGGGCCGGGGAAGATCGGCAGGAATACATTTCCCGCCGCCTCCGCCGCATCGACGTCGGCCTGGCTCTTGATCGGCGTGAACCCCGGCGCGTTCACGTAGGCCGGATTGTAGACGAGGACGATCATCTTCCACGGAGCCATGTACGCGCCGGCCGTGCCGTTGTTACCCATGCCGGGCGCGCCGCTGATCACGTGATCGTGATAGACGAGGTTCGGGGGCAGTCCCGGGTGAAAGCACGGATTGCACTGCGGCTGATATCCTGACGTCAGCGTGATCGGCGCGCCGTTCGTCCCCGGCGGATAGACGAGCAGATAGAGCTCCTCCGCATGCTCGTAGAGGTTCGGCTGCGAGTCGCGCGCGTCTACGATCAGGTGCGTCCCGATCATGTACACCGTTTGGCCGTTCGCGTAGGTCGGATCGATCTCCGGCTTCCCGCCGCCCTTACCCTGGCTCATCGACGGCATGAGCGCGAGGTCGCGAGCCTCCGGTTGGACTGGTCCCGACCGTTCGCATCCAGCCAGCGACACGAATGCGAGCCCGAGCAGAGCTTTGTGAATCACTTGCATACGGTCCGTCTCCTGTGAAAATGGTGATTGAGATCGGAGCCGGAGCTGTTGTGGCCGCCCCCCAGGGAATCCACAGATGGCACCAGCGGCGACAGGTCGGATAAGGTTCCCCTCGCCTGAGCCGCGTCAAGAGGCAGTACTGCCCAGTCGCGACGGTCGCTGCCGCCGCCCGTACTTCCCATCGCCCGTCACCCGTCGCCCGTCACCCCGAGAAGCGTGCATCTTTCTCGTCATATGCATTCACCGGTCATCGCATTCGCCATCGCGCTCGCCGCCGCCGCGCCGACGTTCGCGCAGCAGCCCAACCCGAACCTCGAGCGCATCACCAACGACGCATACACCCGGTCGCACGACTACGACCTGGTGCATCAACGGATCAGCGTCCGCGACTTCAACTGGGATTCGCTGTCGTTCACCGGCCGTGTCGCCACGACTCTCGTCGCGCGACGGCAGGGGATGGACTCGGTGGTGCTCGACGCCGGAGCCAAGCTGGCCATTCGAACGGCGACGGGCGCGAACGGCGGATCGCTGCGAACCGGGCGGCACGGCGACACGCTCGTCGTGCATCTCGCCAAGCCGATCGCGTTCGGCGACACGGTGCGCTTCACGATCGACTACGACGCGCGCATCGACAACGGGCGCGGTCTCACCTTCATCGACCAGCGGCCGAACACGCCTCGCCAAATCTGGAGCCAGGGCGAGGACATGGACAATCACTTCTGGTTTCCCACGTACGACTTTCCGAACGACAAAGCCACTTGGGAGCTCGACGCCACCGTCGCTGCCGGCTACACCGCTGTCTCGAACGGCGCGCTGGTGAGCCAAACCGCCGGTCCCGCGGGGGCGCGCACCTTCCACTGGAGCCAGGCGCGCCCGAGCGCCACGTACCTCGTCTCGCTGATCGTGACTCGACTCGTCAAGCTGCACGATTCGTGGCACGGCATTCCGGTCGACTACTACGTCTATCCGCAGGACAGCGCGCTCGCCTGGCGGCTGTTCCATGTGACTCCGGATATGATCGACGCCTACTCACGTCTCACCGGCGTTCCGTACCCGTGGCAGAAGTATGCGCAGACGACCGTCGCCGACTTCTTCGGCGGGATGGAGAACGTGAGCGCCACAACGCTCGTCGATTGGCTGCCCGACGCGCGCGCCTATCAGGACCGCCCATGGTATCAGTACATCCTCATTCCGCATGAGCTCGCGCACCAGTGGTTCGGCGATTACGTCACCACCGTGAACTGGGCGAACACATGGCTCAACGAAGGATTCGCCGAGTTCATGCCCGGACAGTACTGGGCGCAGAAGCTCGGTGCGCACGCCGAACAGGACTACTACGCCGACGAATACCGACAGTTCATGGCGATCGACGCGCGCCAGCCGATGCCACTCGCGTCAATGGGATCGAACAACATCTATCCCAAAGGCGCGCTCGTGCTCGAGATGCTCGAGCATTACCTCGGCGCGGAGCGATTCTGGGCGGGAGTGCACAGGTACCTCGCCGACCATGCGTTCGGCGTCGCAACGACCGACGACCTGCGCCAAGCTTTCCTCGCGGCCACGGGCGAGAATCTCGACTGGTTCTGGCACGAGTGGATGTATGGCACCGGGTATCCCGCATTCACCGTCACGTCGAGCTACGACGCCGCGGGCCGTCGTCTGACGCTGGTCGCGCGGCAAACGCAGCGCGATTCTCTCGCCGCTGACAGCACCGGCATGCGCTACGTGATTCCGGAAGCGTTCACGATGCCCATTACCGTTCGCGTCGGCACGGCATCGGGCGACGTCGTGCACCGGGGGTGGATCAGGCAGCGTGAAGACACCATCGTCGTCGATGGCGTGGCGTCCGCGCCGACGATGGTCGTGTTCGACGACGGCAATCGCATCCTCAAGACGCTCACCTTCGACCAACCCACGACCTGGCTCGCGACGCAGCTCCGCCGCGATCCGGATTTGTGGGACCGCGAGTGGGCGCTCGGCCAGCTCGTGAAGCGTCCAACTGACCCCGAAGCCGCGCGCGCGGTTGCCGACGCGCTCACCAGCGCCGACTACGCGCAGACGCGCGCGCTTGCCGCGACGGCGATCGACACTTTCCCGGCGGACATCGCCGTCAGCGCGCTCGCGATCGCCATGCGCGACACGTCGGCCCGGGTGCGCAGCGCCGCCGCAGGCGCTCTCGGCGCGGTGGGAGGGACACAGGCGCTCGCGCTCGCGCGTGCTGCATGGCAGCGCGATTCGAGCTACGAAGTCCGCGCGGCCGCGCTCGGGTCGCTAGCCCGGCTCGACACCACCGGGCGACGCGCGCTCCTGCTGCAAGGATTGACGACGCCGTCGTACCGTGACGCGATTCAGAACGCGGCGCTCACGGCGATTGCGCGCGTGAACGACACGAGCCTGATCGGAGACGTTCAGCGCCTGGTGGGCGACCAATCGCTGCCGGCACGCGTGCTTGCCACGTTCGCCGCGCGCGGAAACCAGCATGCGTTCGATCTCTTGACGAGCGACCTGAATGACGAGCGCGTGTGGGTACGCAACTGGACGCTCGGCGCGTTCGGCGCATTCAGTCCGGGACGACGACTGCCGGCGCTCGAGGCGGCACTGCCGCGGGTGACGCGCCCGGACGCTCGCGCGGCCGTGCAGCGCGCGATCGACAGGCTCCGGAACATCAACAGTCGAGATCGGTTGTGACACTGCTGATGGGGATGTCGTACTCTGCGAGCGTTTGGCGTATGTCTTTGAAGGTGCCGCGTCTCGAGCCAAACGCCCCGCAACTGGGAGAGACCCATGGAGAAGCAGCCGTCGCGCATTCGAATCGAGCTGACCGACGACCAGCGGAGTCAGATCAAGCAGGTATCCGGAGAGGACGTCCCGTCGCTCGAGTTCACGGTTGAGGAGCTCGAGGGCCGCATCGCCCCGACCTCACTCAGCTTCGGCACCATCAAGTGGACGTACACGCCGCAATAGTGACGGCGGATCCAGCCGTGGTGTTGCGAAGGGAGTAGTTGTTCGAGGCTCAGTAGCTCCGGCCCGCTCGCCGGTCTATAGCATGCCCCGCAGCGCCCGAGCAAGAACGAGCGACGGATGAGTTGGCCCGCTCGACCCGCCATCTTCGATCTCCCAGATGGCGGAGAGCACGGCCTGCGCGAACGCCCAACCGACGATGCGACGCCTGTCGAGGCTCAGCTCGGACGCAAGCTGATCGACACGCCGTTCGATCGTGACCGGATCGGTGAACAGGTCCGGACGTTCGCTCGGGTTCCGGAGCATCGCGCCCAATTCATATTCGACTTCGCCGATCACGCCTTTCGGGTCGATCGCGACCCAGCCGCGGTCGGCGTCAAGCAGCACGTTCGAGTGTTGCAGGTCGCCATGAAGCAATCGGGTGGTGCGCTGCGACCGTGCGAGATCGACGAACACATCGCGGGCATTCGCCACCACCGCCGATCCGATGCGCCGGTCACCGGATAGTACATATCGATCGAAGCCGTCGACCCACTGCTCGACGCTCGGAGCGTGACGCGGCGGCGGGCCAGGCGACATCGCCGCGACAACGCATGCCAGAACGCTCGTCGCCTGCTCGTCGCTCTCGCTGATCGCCATGCGAGTGAGAGGCTGCCCGGGACGCAACCGCTCGAGGAGCATGGCGCCCCCGGCGTGCTCGTACACGCGCGCCATACCTCGCGCGTCGAAAGCGCTGGCCACTTCGCCCGACCACCATTCGTCGCCCGGTTCCTTGAGAACCTTGAGCACCACGAGCCTGTCGCCGCATGAGCCGTACGCGACGAGCGACAACCGCGCGTGGACGACGACGTCGACATCGACGTTCCATGCGCGTGCGAACTGATGCAGTCGTGCGAGGGCGCTCCCCACTGTGGGCGGGCGATCGCGGCTGGGCATGGTCATAAGGGACTTACGGCTTTGGTCCTCCTCGGAACATTCATTCCTGATCGATACGCTCGCGACAAATTCTGTCATGCGAGCGAACTCATCACTTGCCAGATCAGAGGTGGCGACGGGTCATCTGCCGCGAATCGGAGATACGTCGCAGGCCAGGACGCAACGGTCGATGCTGCTCCGACTCGATCTGTCCGCCCGGTGGCACCAACCATACATTCGAAGCTCCCCTCCCCTCTCGACGGACGCGCGTATGCTGCCGATCAATAGTCGAACTCTCATCGCCGCGATAGCGGCCACCCTCCTCAACGCGCCTTACGCAAGCGCGGGCGCGCAACCATCGTCCGCTTCGACCGCGCCAATGCTTCTGCGGCAACCTGCAGTGAGCGCGTCCGACATCTGCTTCGAGTTCGCGGGCGATCTCTGGCTCGTACCGCGGGCCGGCGGCACGGCGCACCGCCTCACGGCGAGTCCGGGCCGAGAATTTGGCTGCCACTTTTCCGCGGACGGGCGATGGATCACGTACACGGGCACGTCGAGCAGCAATAACGCCGACGTATTTGTCATCGCAACGACCGGTGGCGAGCCACACCGGTTGACGTACAACCCCGCGCCCGATCAGGCGCGCGGCTGGACGCCCGACGGCAAGGTGCTGTTCGCGTCCGGACGCATGGGTGAAGTCGGGGGCGGCAGTCTTCCGCCGCGGCTGTTCGCGCAGGCGGTCGACGCCGTGGTCGCGACGCCGATCGATCTGCCGTCGGGATTCGACGGCACGTTCAGCTCCGACGGACGTCGCCTCGCCTACATGCCGATCATTCCGGCAAACGATATATGGAAGCGCTACCGCGGTGGCCGCACGACGCCGATCTGGATCGCCACGATGTCGAACGCGGCGATCGAAAAGATCCCGCGCTCGAACTCGAACGACAAGGCGCCGATGTGGGTCGGCGACACCGTGTTCTTCCTGTCCGATCGCGACGGCGCGACGACGCTCTACACGTACGACCTCGGCACCAAGAAGGTGACGCGTCGCATCGAGAACGGCGGCCTCGATATCAAGAACGCGTCGGCTGGCCCTGGCGCAATCGTCTACGAGCAATTCGGCGCCATTCGGCTCTATGATCTGCGCACGGGGCACGACGCCGCCGTCCCGATCAGCATTTCGGGCGCGCTCACCGGAGCCATGCCGCATTGGGTGCGCGTGGGATCTCGCCTGACGAGCCCTTCGATCTCACCGACCGGCGCGCGCGCCGTCTTCGAAGCGCGCGGCGAGATTCTTACCGTGCCCGCCAAGAAAGGTGACGCGCGCGACCTCACCAACACGGTGGGCGCGACCGAGCGTTCGCCCGCCTGGTCACCTGACGGACAGACGGTTGCCTATTTCTCCAACGCCGGCGACGCGGGCTATCATCTGGAGCTGCGCAACCAATCAGGCATGGGTGAACCGCGCGTGCTCGCGCTCGGCGACAATGCGACGTTCTACTATACGCCGCTCTGGTCACCCGACAGCAAGTCGATCGCGTATACCAACTCGCACGGCGAGATCTGGCGGGTGGACATCGCGACCGGCAAGACGACGAAAATCGATGCCGATCCGGCAGGACCACGTGGCTCCGGCAGCGTGCTGTATGGCGGGCTCGGAATGTCGTGGTCGCCCGATTCCAAATGGCTCGCCTACGGGCGCACGATCAAAAACCGCCTCTCGGCGGTGTTCGTGCACGACATGGCCAAGGGATCCTCGACTCAAGTCACCGACGGGATGAGCGACGCCAAGCTCCCCGCGTTCGACGCGAGCGGGAAGTACCTGTACTTCGTGGCCAGCACCGATGCCGGACCGGCGAGCGACTTCAGCATGATGACGTTCGATCACCCGGTGACGAGCAACCTGTATGCGATCGTGCTGCGCAAGGATCTGCCGTCGCCGCTCGCGCCGGAGAGCGACGACGAAAAAGCGAAGCCCGAGAGCCCCAAGCCTCCCGCAGCCGCGGCCGCCGGAGACTCCGGCGCCAAAGCCGCTCCGTCACGGCCAGCGAATGGGCCAGCCGAGGTCAAGATCGACTTGGACGGCGTCGACCAGCGCACCATCGCCATGCCGGTGCCAGCCCGTAACTATGTCGGCCTGGCCGCGGGCAAAGCCGGGATCGTCCTGCTGGCCGAAGCTCCTCTCGTTCCCGTGGACCAGGCGGGGGCGAACGCCGGTGGGCTCACCCTCTACAAGTTCGATCTCGGCGAACGGAAGATCGACAGACTGCTCGAGCAGGTGGGCGACTTCGATGTTTCGCGCGACGGAGAAAAGGTGCTGTTCCGGCAGCGTGATGCGTGGACGATCGCGCCGGTGAACGCGATCAAACCCGGCGAAGGCACGCTGGCAACGGCAAATCTCCAGGTCCAGACTGATCCACGCGCCGAGTGGCGCGAGATGTATCGCGAAGCGTTCCGCGTCCAGCGCGCATTCTTCTACGATCCCTCGTATCACGGACTGGATCTCGCGGCGACCGAAAAGTTCTACTCGAAGTGGGTCGACGGTCTGGGGAGCCGCGATGATCTCAGCTACCTCTTCGAGGAGATTTTCGGAAATCTCACGGTCGGACACCTGTTCGTGTCCGGTCCGCCGCCGGAAGGCGGCCCAGGCGCGCCACCGGCCGACGGCGTGCTCGGCGCGGACTACGCGGTCGAGAGCGGCCGCTGGCGCTTCGCTCGCGTGTACGCGGGTGAGAGCTGGAATCCGCAGTTCCGCGCGCCGCTCACGCAACCGGGCGTGAACGTGCAGGCGGGCGAGTTCCTGCTGGCGGTCAATGGTCGCGATCTCACATCGAGCCAGAGCGTGGACGAAGCACTTCAGGGCACGGCGGGCAAAGCCGTCATCCTGCGCGTTGGGCCGAACGCGTCTGGCGCCGGAGCGCGCGACGTCACCGTCGTGCCGCTGGCCAACGAGGGGATGCTGCGCCATCTCGCGTGGATCGACAACAATCGCCGCACGGTCGATCGATTGTCAGGCGGGAAGCTCGCGTACATCTATGTGCCCAACACGGCGGGCGAGGGCTACACGCGGTTCAATCGCTACTTCTTTGCGCAGCAGGACAAGTTGGGCGCGGTGGTCGACGAACGATTCAATGGCGGCGGGAACATCGCCGATTACATGATCGAGTACATGCGCCGCGAGGCGCCGTTCAATTACGTGACGGCACGATACGGCGACGACCAGCCCATTCCCGCCGGAGCGATCTACGGACCCAAGGTGATGCTGATCAATGAATATGCCGGGTCCGGCGGCGACGAACTGCCATGGCTGTTCCGTCGCTTCAAGGTCGGTCAGCTCGTCGGCACGCGTACGTGGGGAGGGCTCGTCGGCATTGGAGGCTATCCGCCGTTGATGGACGGCGCGAGCGTCACGGCGCCGCGTGTCGCCCTCTGGTCGCCGGAGAGCGAATACCCGGTCGAGAACAAGGGCGTGGCTCCGGACGTCGAGGTAGAGATCGATCCCGCAGCATGGCGCGCCGGCCATGACACGCAGCTCGAGCGAGCGGTTGCGCTGCTGTTGCAAACGGGCGTCGTTCAGGCCGGAACGCCCGTGACCGGAAAGCGGCCGCCGTTCCCAACCTGGGCCAAGGGCAAGACGCCGCAGCAGTGATGGGTTGCGGTTCTTTCGGACGAGCGAGCCGCGCGCAGTCCTGCGCGCGGCTCGCTCGTCGGACATTGCTGGACGGCCCGTGCCCCGATGCCCTACGCCCGGGCTCGCATGGTCTCCGTACGTTGGAATTCGGCGTGCAAACCGCCGTCATTCCGCACGCGCGCCCCCCAATCCGGAGAATCCGATGCGCCGGTTACCGTTGTTCGCCATCGTCTGCTGTGCCGTGACGATCGGCGCCTGTACAAAAGAGAGCCCAAAGGTCGCCGAAACGGCCAAGGGCGAGATCACGCCGCAAGCCGCTCCCGCCGCAACGCTCACCTTCGCCGATCTCGCTGGCAAATGGATGGTGAATGCGACGCCCGAGTCTAACGACACCGTCGTCACGCACCCGGTCATAAACGCCACGGCCGATTCGACGGGCTGGACGATCACGTATCCGCCCAATCCGAAGCCGATCACTGCGAGCAAGATCATGCTCGCGGGCGACAGCGTGGTGATCGACTGGGGCCCGTACATGAGTGCGCGCCGGAAAGGGGCGAAGGCCATGTCGCATGATGTCTATCGGCTGCGCGACGGCAAGCTCGTTGGCTATAGCATGAGCCACTATGTTGGCGCACCGCAGGATTCCGTGTTGCGGCTCCGCCTCGAGGCCACGCGCGCGCCGTAGTCGAGTTGGAGGTGGCAGGCGGGGCGCTACCGCTCTGCTACTCCGCCTACGCGCCGAGGTGAGCTTCGGATTGGAACGAAGGACGCGCGACTGACGTCGACCCAGCCGGCTATGCCGCGCGCCCTGATTCGTCGCCACGAGCCGCGCGATTCGCCGAGCTGCACACGAGAGTCCGGCCCGACCGACGCGACGATGCGCGCGCGCACCTGCGCGTCGGCGCGAACGATTACCCATCCTCTCGCGACCATGCCGACCCAGGGCGAAGACGATCGCGTCGTGGTCGGCGACGTCCTGGGCGCCGCGGGATTCGGCGTCGAGGTCACGGGCGCAGCGACGTCGGAAAGCGCGACGCTACCGCCGGCATCCGTAGTATCGCGTGGCTTGACGGTGTCGGCCGCCGCGGCCGCCATGACGCGTGCCGCACTGTCAGATCGCGCTGCTGTGTTCGGTGCCGATTGCGTCGACTCTCGCTGCCGCGCGGCGACCTTTGGCCTCGGATCACGCGCGTGGGAGCCGAGCCACACGGCCGCCGTGAACGCGGCCACGGCGATCCACTTGCCCGCGGAAGAGGGAACTTTCCGAGTCTTTTCGGCCGTGAGTGTCGTGCCGCACCATTTGCACGAATGAACGTGTGCGGGATAGTACGAGTCGCAGCTCGGGCAGTGCGCGAGTGGAAGCGGGTCGCCGGACCCGTCTCGCATCTCGAACAAGTGACCGCATTTCGGACACTGGGATGCCGCTATGAGCGCCTTGGTCCCACAGGCATCGCATCGCACGGAGCGCATTCGAACCGCCTTGTCGAAGGTGCGACTTCCCACTTTATGCCGCCGGAGTGAGCGCGGGAACAACCGTAGAGTTGGACACCGGCATCGCGCGACGCGGATGGTGGTACCGTCGGGCGCCGAAGATGTGCCCTGCACGGCGCGGGCGCCTTGCGCCGCGTCACAAGTTTCCGGCTTCTATTGTGCTCCCTGGCGAGCACTGCCACGGACGACTCCGGCCTCAGGTGCCGTGCGGAACGACGTACGCCCGGGTGATCGCTTTCACCGACGGCGTCCCCGCCTGGCGCATCACCATCTCGGTCTCTTTGCGCAGGAGCGCGAGCACCGTTTCCACTCCCTCCTGCCCGAACGACGCGAGTCCCCAGATGTACGGTCGACCAATCCCGGTCGCCGTCGCGCCCAGCGCGAGGGCTTTGAAGACGTCCGTGCCGCGGCGAATGCCACCGTCGAGAATGATCGGCACGCGCCCGCGTACACCTTGCACGACTTCGGGCAGGCTCAACACCGTCGCGCGTGTGCTGTTCTCGGCGCGACCACCGTGGTTCGACACGAACATCCCGTTCACGCCGTTATGTATGGCGATCTCGGCGTCGTCGCGCGTGACGATTCCCTTGATGAAGAGCTTCACGGACGTGGTATCGCGCAGCCGCTTGACGAATTCCCACGTCGGCGGCCCGAGTTCGGGCATCGGCGTCTCGGTCCGCTTGAGATCGGCGATCGCCGGCTTGCGGCGGTTGTCACGGAGTTCGTCGACGCGGCCGGTGGCGCCGGGCATCGGCGCGCCGCCTTGATGACAGTTCGTGCACGTTCTCGTGTCATAGCGTCGCTCGCGCAGCATCGTCTCGCGATTGCTTCCGCCGATGAGATCGACGGTGAACACGACGGCCGGTGCGCCTGCGGCTTCGGCGCGTTTGATCATCTGCCGCGTCAGGTTCCAGTCCTGCTGGTGGTAGAGCTGGAACCACACCGGCGCGCCCCGGGCAGCGATCACATCCTCGATGCTCGTCGTCGCGACGGTCGACAAGACCATCAGATGATTCTTCGTTTTCGCGGCGCGCGCCACGGCGAGTTCGCCTTCCGGGTGAAATGCTCGTTGGCTGCCGAGCGGATTGATGACGATCGGCGTCGGCCACGTCGTGCCGTGAATCTGCACCGACGCATCGAGCTTGCTGTAGTCGACGAGGCGGCGGACGCGGAGATCCCAGTGGGCGTAGCCCTCGCGATTGGCGCGGATCGTCGCGTCGTCGTCGGTGCCGGTGGCGAGGTATCCCCAATGCGCCGGCGGAAGCTTCTTCTTTGCCACCGGCTCGAAATCGAAGACATCGAGCGCGTCGGCCGCCGACGCGATCAGCTCGGGCTCCTGCGCGGCTTGCTGGATGAGCGCGAGGCCTTTCGCGCGATCACGCGCGCTTCCATGAAAGAGCCCCTCGAGCCAATCGCGGTCGAGCCCCACCGCGGCGAGCAACGGACTGCCGGCGGCGAACGCGAAAAAGCGCCGGCGGGAGAGCGAATCGGTAGGCCTGGTCATTGGAACGCTCCGATGACGGGCAAATTCTCGGTGAGCTCCGGGGCGCAGCTCATGCGCCCAATTCTACCGTTTCGCGGCCGGACCGATAGGCGAGCTTCTACCGCGCAGCCAACGCGATTGGGATCATCGCCCTCGCGCGGTCTTCACCGCGATCGAATACGCCCCCGTCGCCGTTGGACTCTTTTGCCGAACCGAAAGCCAGTACGAGCCCGACTTGAGCTTCCGCACGATCCGCGCATTCTTCCCCTTTCCGCGATCGTCGTCCCACGTCAGGACCGCCCCCGCGTCGTCGGGGCCGTGCAACGTCAGCACCGTGTCGCCCGGTCCGTCGGTAGACATGATGTACGTCGCCGGCGCCGTTACGTCGAAGTGGTAGGTGTCGACCTCGCCGCCAGCCGACGTGTCCGCCTTGGTCGCCGGCGCGTTCACCTCGATCTCCACCGTCCCCGCCGACCCCTTCGGGTATTGACGCCGCATGAACGTGATGTCGTTCGATGAGAGCTCCGTGTTCCAACCGACCGAGTACGAGCCGATGGTCAGGGAATCGGGAATCGCGTACTCCATGATCGACGTCGGGTCGAACGCCGTGTGGTTCGTGCTGTCCTCCGAGTAGACGTCGAAGATGTTCGAGTCGACGTCGGCGTGCGTCCAGCCCTGTTGCGCGTAATACGCGTACACCTTGGGCTTGTCCCACGGGATCTGTCCCTTGGCCGCCGGATTCTGATGCTCGTGAATCATCCCCAGGGCATGGCCGAATTCGTGGCGGACAACGCGTTGGTACTCGCGCAGCGGCGTCGTGGGCTCGAGCCACCCGAAGTTCACGGTCGCTTCCGACTTGCCCGTCGTGAGCGCGTCCGTGCCGACGGCCGACCATGAGAATCCTTTCTCGGCGAAGCTGACGCGAATCTCCGACGCGCCGCTCGTGACGAAGTTGAGCGTGAGGTTCGCCACCGCCTCCCACTCCTTGGCGATTGCCGCGACTTTGGTCTTCACATCCGAAACGCCGTCGAGAAACGCAACGCGCAATTTGCGCCCGTTCTCCCAGAGCTTCATCCGTTCGACAGCCGCGCGGGCGATTGACGGACCGCCGCCCATCGCGCGGTCGAGCGGCGACCCGCGACGAATCGGCATGATTCTGATGTTGTCGGCGCGCTCGTCGGTGGCCGCCTGGTCACTCGAGCGATGCGACGCATGCGCGCGCCCGCCGACTCCAGGGACATAGGGAGAGCAGATCTTCGGGGTGTCAGCCATGATCATGTCCTAGGTAAAGTGGTGCCCGTCCGCGCCGGTCAGGGTCCAACGCGCAGCGACCGCACTGCCACGTTCGGGCTCGTGAGCGCGAGTTCCTGCAGCTTGGCCGGCGCGAGAGCGATGTCGTCCGCCGGCGCGGTTCCGGCCCGAATGATGGCCACGAGCAGCACGACCGTGTTGTGTTTCACGCCGGTCAAGTCGAGATCGAACGTGGCAATGCCGGAATGCGTGGAATCGATCGTTTGTCCGGACAGCGTGAGGCGATGCGACTGTGAGGCGCTCCCCAGGACGAACTTCCAGCCGGAATCGACGGTCTTCGACGTCTTCCCGTCCGCATTGTTGAGCACATCGTTGACGGCGTCCGTCCACCCGACGGGGTCGGTGAACCAGGTCGATTGATCGTTCCACTTGGCGGCGCTCTTCGTCTTGGTGTCACTCCACCGAAGCAGCGTGACCCGCACGTCGTTGCCGGCCACCGGATCGAGCCCGCGGTGATGCACGACGATGTCGACTTTGAGTTTCTGCGCGGGCAGCGTGCACGACGTCTCGGTGACATCGCCTTCGACGAGCGTCGCGGTGAGCTCGTGCAGATCGGCCTCCGTCGGAGTGCCCGCGCCCCAAGGCTCCGCGGATGAATGCGGCGCAACCATCGTCGCGTTCCAAAACGTCTTGTCGATGCCGACGACTTTCGACGCGCCCGGAGGCTGGATCGGCGCGCCTAGGTCGCGGAGCACTTCGTTGAAGTAGCTATCCCACGCTCCGGTTGCACGTACGCGCGGATCGTTGGTCTTTGAGCGGAGCGCCGATTGAAAGCGACGCAACGCATCGGTCTCGATGAACGGCGACGGCTGGATCCATGGCAGGGACTTTGGCGCGGCGCGCGGAAGCGACGCACGGCGAGGTCGGACGTCGGGGCTGCCGTGCCATGAGCGCGGCGTCATGAGATCGCGCTTCGTTTCGACGGCGCGCGTGCGATAGCGAAGATCGTCGTCGTGCGCGCGCACGTAGGTGAGGTCGGTGGCGTCCGGCGTGTCCAGCCTTAGCTCCCACACGCCGCGCGCGGCGATGCCCGCACGGAGCAAACGAATCCCGCCATCCGAGAAGATGGCCAGATCTTCGACCGACGCCTCCGGCAGTCCGTTGACGCGGGAATTCCAGTCCCAGGTTGGCGCACCGCCAGCGTGGTCCGTTCGTACGCCGAACCACACGCCGACCGTGGTGCCGACCCAGACTTCCAGCGGGAATGCGGGATCGCACACGATCGACGTCACCGGCGCGGGCACGCCCTTCGGGTCGGTGCGCAGCAACGTCGGATACCACTTGTCCGTGCCGTCGAACCACCAGAGCGTATCGACGTTCAGCTTGTCCGGATCACCGACGGTGCCGACGTACACGGCGCCCACCGGACCGTGCTGCGCCGGCGGTTGGCCCGCGCCCGGAGGTGGATCGAGATTCACGGCGACGTCGGTCCACACCTTTGCGTCGAGCATCGACGGCGGCGCCGGCGGAGGCGGTGGCCCCGGAGGGCCCGGCGGCGGCGGTGGGTTTCGCTTCTTCTCTTTGCCTGATTGCGGTGGTGTCGGCGGGCTGCCCGGCGGCGGCGGCGTGATGGTGATCCCGGGCATCACCGGCACGGCAGTCCAAGTTCCCGGTCCACCGCCCGAATCAGAGCCTGCAGTGCGAGAATAGCGCTGCAGGTTCGATTCCCCGAGCACCCACGCGACTTCGGGGCTCTGCCACCGGCACACCGTGACGGCCTCCCCGATGCTGTCCTGGACGATCTGATCGCCGGGCAATGGATCGCTGCCGGTGGGAAGCGTCACCCAGCTCGCGCCAAAATTCTCCGTGTACCACACGCGATGCGTGCCAACGATGATCTGCCCCACGTTGGGTGCCGCGGGCGCAACCACGCCACGGCGGTTGGGAACCGCCGCCGCCCCGGAATAGAACGCGCAAGCCTTGAACTCGTTCTTCGCGAACGATCCGGCGCGCGTGAGCAGATCCTCGGCCGCAACGCTGCCGTCGGACGACGACCAGAATCCTTGAAAGTGTTCGCGCAAGAACCGCGATGGATTCAACGGATCGAACACGACGCCGCCGCCGTCACCGTCGCCGACGCGACGCCAGACGCCGTTGGAGAGCCGCGCGATCACGCCGTTGTCCTGCAGTCCGGTGACGACGTGTCCTTCGCACGTTGGATGCGTCGCGACGTAGTTCGACTCGATGATCGAGAGCCCGTTGTTCACGGGAACGAAGCCGGCGTTCTTCGTCGGCTGGTCCGAACGGAACACGCCGCCGTCGCACGATGCCCACAACCGGTTGCCACCATTCGAGTAGACAACCGCGTGTACGTCGGAGTGAACGCCTACGCCGAGCGGAGTGAATGGATTCGGGTGGCCGAACGTCAATGTTCCCAAGTTGTCGGCCACGTCGCCCAAGATGACCGCGCCATCCTCGAGCTTCGTCCCGTCCGGCATCGTTGCATTGAAGAACGAGCCTCCAATCACGACGCGGTTCGGCAGTGACGGATGGACGGCCAACGCAATGTCGTAGAATCCTTGCTTCCCCAGGAAGTTGTCCAACCCGGCAGTCACCTGCGTCGCCGCCGGCAGCGCGCCCGACGCGGCAGCGACGCGAAACAGATTCGGCGCTACGTCATCGCCGGCATCGTTCAGCACGAAGATCTGGTCCGGCGGGTTCGACGCGGCGAGCACCGCGCGTCGTTGATTTGGGACGATCGACGTGACCTGGGCAAAATTCGTCTCGGTGTCTTTGCGCACCCAGAGACCGGCACTCGGCCCGCTGCGCACCCAGACCCATAAGCGCGCAGGGCGCGAGCCGCCGTCCCCGGCCGTCCAGAGCACATCGCTTATTTCGGCCGTGAGGGTGCTGAACGGCGTGCCGGCAACCGGGTCCCAGTTCTTGTCGACCGCGGGTGAGGCTGGACGCTGAAACAGTCCAATCGACGTCGAGGCGACCATCGTCGTGCCGCCCGGCTGCTGAACGATCCCCGTGACACCGCGTCCGATCAGGTTCTTCGCTTCCCGTTGCCACGGATCGTCCAACGCCGACGCGGCCGGACCGTGCGCGAACATTATCCCCAGCCCGCCCATCGCGGTTCCAGGTTGCGCGTTGGGAAGCAGTCCTGGCGCGGTGATGTGCGGTTCGCCCGTGCCGACGAAGACATCATCGTCCGCTTCCGCCGCGCCGAACTTCACGAAGATCGCTCCACACGCATTTCGCTGCGCCGGCCGGATCATCCCCGCGACGTTCGTTGGCGCAAACCCGCCGAGTGCGCGCCAGTTCTCGCCTGCATCGGGCGAGTACCAGAGGCCTCCGGTGCCAGACGCCGCATAAATACGCTTGCCTTCGGTGGGCTCTACCGCGATCGCGTTGACTCGCCCCGCGATGCGCGGCAAACCAGTCGCCTGACCGGCAACGACCGTCATCGGACCGAGCGGCTGCCAGAGGAAGTGCCGGCCGCTCGGCGGTGCAAACGGCCCACGGTGCCCCGGTGGACGCGCGGGAAGTCGACGTCCCGCGATCCGCGCGCCCTCGAGATCGAAATCGGTTCGCCGTTGCGCCACGTACCGCGCGCGCGCCCCGGGATCGTCGTGCTCCTCGGCGCGCGGAACGTCGGGCCATTTGTAGCGACTCACGGCGTGCCTCCGCCGCCGCCCGGCGCGTCGGGGTTGTCGGGCGCCACGCGAATCCAGCCCTCGCGCAGTTCGGCCGGAGTGTCCGGCAGGAGCGCGGTCTGCGTGGCGGCAAGGATCGCGTCGGTCCGCCACGTCGCCGGCGTTTCACGCCACAGGAAGTTCTGGTTCTTGCCGAACACCGAGACCTTGGGCAATCGCACCTGTCCTTTCGTGTCGAGATCCGTCTCGACCAGCACCGGGCCGGTGCGCAGCGACGGCGCGATGGCGGCGAGTCCCGGTCCAACCCAATCGCGCGCGAGCGCGATCGCGTCGCGCGGCAGGAGACCCGACGTGAGCGTCGCCTTGCCGACCGGATGCATGAAGAGCGTCAGCGTCACCGTCTGCCCGACGTGCAGCGTGAGCGTGTCGGCGTCGTCGGTGCCGGCGATGTACGGATGATCGATTGGCGCTTTTGGCGGCATTCCCGCGACCGTCGCGTACAGCCCGAGTTGGCCGCGACTGCGTCCACTTTGCGTCGCGCTGCCGGCGATCGCCTTGTCCACGAGCCGGAAATGCGCGAAGTCGTCGTCGACGAAGAATCCGAGCACGCCGTCGTCGCTGCGCGTGAGCTCGCCGATTCGAATCGGGAATCCGTATCGAGCGACCTGGCGCTCGACGTCCGCCCACTCCGCCGCGCGCGACGGATCGGAGAGATCGATGTCGTCCGGCGGCCAGAGCTCGAGTCGAAGCTGCGCTCGCACCACGGCGATCGGCCGACCGACGAGGCCCGCGACGTGCTCGCTGCCGAGTGACGCGAACGTGTCGACCGTCCACAGCGTCGTGTCGATGGCGCGGAGGAGCGCGGAGAGCGCGGACTCGCTTCCACTGTCCGGCGCCAGTGGCGACCCCGCGCGTGCGGCGGCATCGGCCGCGACCAGGCCCGCGGCGAAACGACCCAGCGCCTGTTGCTCCGGCGCGAGTCCGTACAGCGGCCCCGCGTCCGCCGGTCCCTCGCGGCCCGCGGCGATCTCCCACATGACGCCGCCGCTCACGGCCTCGTGTAAGAGTTCTCCAATTGGCGAGCCATCGATACTGTAGACTTCCAGGCTCTCGTCGATGTGATCGGGCATCACGAAGCCCGCGACAGGATTCACCTGCAGCGACGGCTCGATCTGGTCGACCCTCGCCTCCGCGCCCTCGGCGCCCACGGCCGTGGATGCGTCGACGAGCCGGAGTCGCCACCGCGCCGGCCGAAGCAGGCGCGGTCTCACCGCCAGCGCGCCAGGCCGCGCGTCGAGTGTCACGCGCGTCGGCGTCACGACGTCGTCGACAGGGACATCGAGCGTGCGGCCGAACGAGTCGACCAGCCGCGCCCGCGTGAGCGTGATGCAGCCGGCGAGCAGGCCATGCGGCGCCGCGACGGGCGCCGGATTGGTCGGAAGTCCGCCATCGCTCGGCCGCCTCAGGCCATCGCTCACCGGCAGGCCAAGCAGTTGCGTGCGCACGCCGTCGAGCGACGCGGTCACGATGTCGAGATTGCGCACCGCCTCGTCCAGGTGCCGAAGTGCGTCTGCGGTCGCATCGTCGATGAGCCCCGCGGAGACCGCATCGAGCGCGTCCTCGGCCTTGAGGTAGTCGGCGATCGCGTCGTGCAGCGTGTTCGCGGCGCCCGTCGTGAGCAGTGCACGTCCGCGGAGCGTGACGGTGTCGCCGTCGATATCGGAAGCAGTGTGCTCGAGATCGATCGACCCGAGTCGCCATGCGCCGAGCGTCTGCGGATCGAGGCCCTCAACCTTCACCTCCCACTCGAGCCACATCGGAATCCACGGCTGCGCCCAGGCCGTTACGCCGACAATGTCCGGGTCGACGCCCTTGTACAGCGAAAATTTTCGGAGCTCGTCGGCAACCTGTATTTGCGTTTGTCGAAGGCCCGGTTCGGCGAGCGTCACCTGCGCCGCTGCGGCTCGCGGCCGCTGCGCTTGCATCTTGACGGGGCTGAACGCGACGGTCGCGCCGTCGTACGTGCCGTTCTGGCCAAAGCGCATGACCGATTCCGCGGTGAGTCGGCGAAAGATCGCGCCACCGTCGGCGCCGGGCGGTGTCACGGCGCGCGCGATCCACGCGTTGTGATACGGATCGTGAAGCACGACCTCGCGGGCAAGCGTCGTGATCTCCGACGGGATCGAGCCGTTGCCCAGCGAACGAATGAACCGGTCCTTCGCGATGATGCCCGAGATCTCGCTGATGACGTGCGTCGGCCACCGGCAGGTGAGCTTGCCGTCGGCGGAGCCGCGGCCGTCGCCGCCGTGACGGAGACTGCGCGAGGCACCACGGACGGCGACGAGCGGATCATGGGCAAACGAGAACCGCGGCGCCGGTCGATCGACGACGCGTGCTTCCGTCGGCTGCAGAACATCCCCGACGCGCGACCGCGCGACGTCGTTGATCATCGCCTCCGTCGCCTCGATCAGCATCGGCTTGCCCGTCGTCGAGAATACCGTTGTCGCCTCGATGAACGATCCCCCACCACCGGCCATCGGGCCCGCCGCCTGGGCGTGCAATCCAAACGAGCGCTTCGTGCCGGTGACCGGAGTCGACGCTGCACGCTTGCGTCCGACCTTGAGTCCCCCGACGCCTCCGGTCTGCACACGCTGCAGGTAGCGGTCGGTCCCGGCCGAGCCGCCTGGTCGTGACGTGAACGCGGCGGAGTGCTCGTGGTCCTCGAGCTCCGCGATGCCGTCGGGTGACGCGAGGCGATTGATTTTCTGCGTCGTAAACGCGGCGATCAGTCGCTCGATTGCGCGCTTCTCGTCGGCCGTCGCCTGCGGGGCCGCGGCAAACGCGGCGAGCACGTCGTCGTCGTGTTGTCCGATCGCAACGCCGAGCGCGTTGGAGCCCGGACGGCGGTCGACCACCGGTGGGCCAGCGACGGGCACGCCGTACACGGCGCCGTGGAGGAGCGACGAGCGCAACTGCCACGGCGGCGCGGCGAATCGTTCGATCGCGTCGGTGGCAAACGCCGACGACGCCGTGATCGGCTGCTTCTCCATGAACGTCGCGTCGATCGGCACGTACGCGCCCGACGCTGGCGCCGCCGCCGCGGCGCGCGCGATGCCCGCATGCGCAACGACGTCGGGCTCGAACGGTCGCGGGCTCGACCAGCGATCCGCCGTCGTCAAACCGAGCGCCTTGCGAAGCTCGAACTGCGCCTTGTCCTGCTCCAGCGCCCATTGCTCGTCGCCCCACTCGTAGAGCAGCCGCCAGCGCAGCCGATCGAGCAGCTCGTGCAAGCTGTCATCGCTGCGCGCCGTGTCCAGCGCGTCGGACGCGGCGTTGGCCCACCAGCCCGCGACGAGATACGCCGCGCAGTCGGCATCGACGCCGTTCGGCGCAATGCCGGCGATGTCGCCCAGCGGGTCGTGGAACGCGAAGCGGTTGAGCACCGCATCGTACACAGCCGACCAGCTCACGGAGCCGCCGACCGTGCCCGTGAGTTGCGACGAATCGATCGAGACACCGGCGGGCGTCGCGCTCTTGGAGGCGGCGCCACCTTCCGTCCACGAGCCAAGCGGCACCGCGATCGCACGATCGGATTCCAGAACCCAGCCCGTCACGACGACGTCGGTGGCACCCTTCGGCAACACGATGCGCAGCACGACCCAGCGATCGGGAAGCAGCGGAAGCGAGAGTCGGTTCTTTGCGCCCGCGGGCCGCTGCTCGAGCGTGCCGCGGAGCAACGCGTCGGGCATCGCCCAATGCAGGTGAACGCCGGCGGGCCGTGGCGTGCCGGCATCGAATGGATCCGGCATTCCGTCTTCCGGATTCTCCACGGCGACGCCCTTGGCGCCTGCGACGAGCATCGGAAGCCGCACCATCTTCTCGGCGCTCCCCGCCGGCACGTACAGCGCCTGCACGTCGATCGGCACGAGCAACCGATGCTCGCGCAGGAGATGGCGATCCCAAGTCGCGATCTCACCCAAGTCGAGTTGCGCGCGATCAGCCGCCAGGAACCGCTTGCTCGCGGTGATCTCGCGGATCGTCCCTGCATCGAAGTTGGCTGGACCTGTCATGGCGTCACCGTGATCACTTTCGATTGGACGGTGGTCTTCCACTCCGACAGCGCGATGCTCACCGTGAATTGGTCGAGATTGTAGAACCGCTGGCCCTCGAGGTTCTTGGGGTCGCCGAACACCTGGCGGTACGGGAAGCGCAGCATCTGCAAGGCGTACTCGTTGGGCTCGAGCGATCCGCCCGAGTTCGGCGCTTTGGCGGCGAGACGCTTCCGCAACTCGACGACATCGATCACACCGGGCGCGTTGGGCCGGAACGGAACGTCGACGGAGTTCGTCGTCGTGAACGTTTCCTCAGGCGGGACGGGATCTCCGGTGAGATTGTCCCGCACTTTCACTTTCGCTTTGCGATTGGCCGGCGGATCCGCGGGATTGAGGCGAACGCCGAATTGAATGCCCTGGCGCGGCTCTTCGATGTGAACCACCGCCGGCACACCGTCGAACAACACGAGCAGTACCGCGGGCGCGAGGCGCTCCATGCGCAACACCTTCATGCGATTCGGGTCCGACTCGGCGGCCGTGGTCAGGGCGTCGTCGGCGATGACGTCGCGCGAGTAGGCTCGGACGTGCAGGTTCGGCCACCCGGACACGGCGCGCGACCGCATGAGAAAGCCGGTGATCGTTCCCGCGGGGCCCTGGAGCCGCTCTTCGCCCTGCGGCGTGCGGATCGTTCGCTCGGCTTCGTCGACGTCGTTGCGCAGATACGGATAAACGGCCTCGAGCTGCGCGCGGTCGGCGGTCGTGATCGTGCCGACACTCAACACGCCTTGCACGAGCGCGTCGGTCCATGCGCGATCGACGTAGAAGAACCGGATCGACTCGATCGGCAGCAGCTCGGCGTCCGGAACGAGGTAGCTGAACGGAACGCCATTCAGGAGACGCAGCCGCCCGAGAAAACGTCGCAGCTCGCCCGGCACAACGTGCTTGCCATCGTCGGGATCATCGTCGAGCAGCAGCGACGCGTAGTTCTGTGCCGCGCTCACCGCCGCGTCGAGCACGACGTTGGCGTCGAGTTGCATGAGTGGGCTCATGATTGATCCTCCTCGTCCGCTTTGTGCGAAGCCCGCTCCAGCAAAGCGTCCAGCGCATCAGGCTCGGGCGCGCGACGCGCAGCCCGCGGTGCCTTGGTCGTCGCGAACTTCTGGACGATCTGCGGCGCCGCGACGCCGAGCGTGTGTGAGAGTTCAGTCATCAACGCGCCGCGCATTCCCGCGATCGTCGGCGCATCGAGCTCGA
>DATJHY010000171.1:0-2476 GCA_035493635.1 Gemmatimonadaceae bacterium
GCCGGTGGTGAGCCGGTGCCGTCGATCCTCCAGCTTCCGCGCTCGAGCGATCGAGTTCCTGGCGTGGTGCTCCTTCATGGTTTCAGTTCACGGAAGGAGCGAATGGCCGATTCGATCGGCCGATCGCTGGCCGACCGCGGAATCGCGAGCGTGGCGATCGATCTCCCCCTCCATGGCACGCGCGACGGCGGCCTCGAGGGATTGTCATTGCGAAATCCTCTCGACCTCGTCCAGAAATGGAAACTCGCGGTTCGCGAGGCGAACGCCGCCATTCGGTACTTGTCCGACCAACCCGCCGTCGATCCCCGGCGGCTCGCCATCGCGGGCTACTCACTCGGCGCCTATCTCGCGGTGATAGTCGCGAGCGACGCGCCGCTGGTGCGCGCGGTGGCGCTCGCCGCCGGCGGAGACCTTCCGGAGACCACGCCGTTCGCCGCGTTGGTGCGAACATTCGCTGACCCGCGCAAAGCAGTGCGCGCGCTCGCGGGCCGACCGCTGCTCATGGTGAACGGTCGCTTCGATCGAACGATTCAACCGGCACAAGCGCGCGCCTTATTTGAGGCCGCCGGCGAGCCGAAGGAAATCCACTGGTACGATGGCGGACACTGGCCACCGCCGGCCGCGATCGAGATCGTTGCCGACTGGCTCGCCGACCAGCTTCGCGACGGCGAGCGTCAACCCCGCACGGCGAAAACGTCGAGCCACGGCGCCCAATGAGCGCCGTCGCGCCTGGCGACGAACGACAGCGCGCGCTTGATGAGAGTTTCCTCAACGCGCGCCCATGGTCGCGTCCACTCGTCGGCGGTCGGAACGAGCACATCGCCGCGGATACGATGCACAGCGAAGCGTTGCCGCTCGAGGAGGCGCCTCAGCGCATCGCGCGTGAAGCCGTAGCGATATGGAAACGTCAACAAGTTGTTCTGCGCCAGCAGTGCGCGCGCCGCCGCGCGTTCGGCGCGACTGCCTGTCGTGAACCGGCGGCGAAGCGCAACATAGAACTCGCCATTCGGCACGCGAACGGCGAGAACCCCGCCCGGTCGCAACAGTTTGGCCGCCGCATTCACTGCGGCGCGTGGATCGGGGAGTTGGTCGAGCGTGTTCCAGATCGCGACGGCATCGAACGTTCGATCGGTGCGGAACGAGGTGAGTTCGCCGTCGTGCACGGTGAACCCCATCGTTCGCGTGAATGCGTTCACCGCCGCGTTGATGTCGAGTCCCTCGAACTGAAGTCCTTCCTCACGCGCGGCGGCCAAGAATGCTCCGACGTAACTCCCGACTTCGAGCCCCGAGCCGCCGCGTCCGAGCATGCGTCGCAACGCGCGGGCGTGCGAACGCAGCGCGGGCTCTTGTGTGGCGTGCAACGAACGAAGCACATCGTTCGACGGTGCGTCGCGCGCGTAAATCTCCGTGAGCTCGTGTAGGCGCTCCGCCGGATTGCGATAGACCAACCCACACTCGCGACACTGCACCAGGCGAAACGGTGGCGCCTCGGAGAACGCGACACGATCCATCAAACGATCAGGCGGCGTTTCGGGGCGAAGACGCCGCTGATGATACTCCCACAACGCCTCGACTTCGGCGCGGAGATCATCGTGTTCGGCGACGACCTCCGAGTCCGTGTGATCGCAGACGATACACCGCGACGGTTCATACGACGGGCTGGGCACGGTCGGCCGAGGTGCAGGGACGATGCCCAATGAACGGCTTCCCAAGCACTGCGCTTGGCGCCTCGCCGTTTGACAGGCCACTCAGGCGGCCACATCATCACCCTCGGCATGCTGCGCCTCTTGACCTTCGGAGGCCTCGCGCTCGAGCGGAGTGATGGAATGCCGGCGCCGAGGCTACGTCCGCAAAGATTGGCGATTTTGGCCGTGCTCGCCGCCGCCGGCGAGCGGGGCGTGTCGCGTGAGCGTATGTCGGCACTCTTGTGGCCAGATGCCGACGACGAGCGCGCGCGCCATTCGCTGCGCCAGGCGCTGTATTCCCTCCGTCAGGAGGCGGGCGCGGAGGTCGTTCAGTCGAGCACCGTGCTCTCGTTGGACCGCGACGCACTCAGCTCCGACGTCGGCGAGTTTCGCGCCGCGCTTGTCGCCGGTGACCGTGCGCGCGCCGCGGCGCTCGCGAACGGCCCGTTTCTCGACGGCTTCTATCTTTCCGACGCGCCCGAGTTCGAGCGGTGGGTCGAAGAGCAACGCGCATCACTCGCCGCCGATGCCACGCGCGTGCTCGTGGCGCTAACGAAACAAGCGGAAAGCACCGGCGACCGAGACGCCGCCGTTGAGTTGTGGAGCAGACTCAGTGTCATCGATCCGCTCAGCGGGCGGTTCGCGCTAGGCTACCTGAAGGCGCTCGCCGCGCATGGCGACCGGGCGGGGGCGCTTGCATTCGCTCGGGCGCACGAAAGTCTGGTCCGTCGCGAGTTGGAGGCCGACGCCGATCCCGAGATCCACCGGCTCGAGGCGGAGCTGCGCGCCAT
>DATJHY010000172.1:0-19144 GCA_035493635.1 Gemmatimonadaceae bacterium
ATCCAACACGCGGATGAACATTCAGGACGACCGTACGCTGCAGGAAACTCATACGACGCTGAGCGTGCCCGAAGTGATCGAGGCCGCCAAGCGATTCTTCGCCAGGCGCAACAGCCTGTACGCGGCGTTCGTCGACCGGGAGGGCCCGACCTTCGTCAGTCTCCGTGGGCAGGGCGGTGAAGAGGTGCTGATCGGTGCCACGCCAGCCAAGGACAGCGCGGCGACGCTGGTGACCGGCTCGACCTACCTCTTCGACCAACAGGTCGCGCGATTCTTCACGACACTGCCGCCGTGGGATGGTGTGTCGTGACCATTCCCTTTGTCGCGCAGCTTCGATCTCGCCCCGGCGTCATTCGTCTCGGCTCGGACGGGCAGCCTCGGATCACGATTCGCGTGCAGCTGGCCGAAGCCTGGGATACCGTTCGCGTGGAGACACCGCCGACGGAACCGGTCAGCGCGGTGAAAGCCGAGGCGTTGGCTGCCTTGCGCCCCAACCAGGAACCGGCGGATGAATTCGTGGTCAAGTTGAACGGGTTCGAAGTTCTCGACGAGAATGTCTCGGTCGCCGATAGCGGCGCGACGAACGGATCGACATTCCTGCTCAGCTATCGCCGTCGCCGTCCGGTCCGCTGAGCACGACGTTTCCCACGCCTAACGCGGTCGCCTCGGCCGCGGAGCGCGACGCGTTGCGCGCCGCCGCCGTCAGGCTGCGTGATGAGGTCTCGCGGCGCATCGTCGGGCAGCGCGACGTCCTCGATGAGATTCTCATGGCCGTCCTCGCGGGCGGCCATGCCCTGTTGGTGGGCGTCCCCGGGCTCGCGAAGACTCTCATGGTTCGCTCCGTCGCCGAGTCCATGCGACTCGACTTCCGACGGATCCAGTTCACGCCGGACCTGGTGCCGAGCGACATCACCGGCACGGAGCTGCTCGAGGAAAATGCAGCGACGGGCGCCCGGAGCTTTCGCTTCGTGCGCGGACCGGTCTTCGCCAACATCCTGCTCGCGGATGAGATCAACCGGGCGCCGCCGCGGACGCAGGCGGCGTTGCTCGAGGCCATGCAGGAGCATCGAGTGACGGCCGGGGGCGAAACGATGCGGCTGCCAGAGCCGTTCTTCGTGCTCGCCACGCAGAATCCGATTGAGCAGGAAGGCACATACCCGTTGCCGGAAGCGCAGCTCGACCGGTTTCTGTTCGACATTCGCATCGGCTACCCTAACGAGGAAGAAGAGGTCGGCATCCTGCGGTCGACGACGGGGCCAAGTGAGGTCTCGCTCGCGCCGGTTCTGGACTCGGAGCAGACAGTCGCGCTGCAGCGCCTGACGCGTGAGCTCCCCGCTGCCGACCCGATTCTGCGGTACGCCGCCGCGCTGGCCCGTGCGACGCGTCCACCGTCGGACAACGGGACAACGAACGGGGTGTCAGCGCCCACGCCCGACCTCGTCAAGCGGTACGTCCGATGGGGTGCCGGCCCGCGCGCGGGGCAGGCGCTCGTGTTGGGCGCCAAGGCACACGCGCTGCTCTCCGGACGGGCGGCAGTCGCGCCTGAGGATGTCCGACGCGTAGCGCAACCTGTGCTGCGGCATCGCGTGCTTCCGAATTTCGCGGCTGACGCCGACGGCATCAGCGCCGAGCAAGTCGTCGCCGCGGTCGTTCGACACGTGCCAGCTCCGGAGAGCGGAATCCGCGTCTAGCGGCGGCAACATGCGCGAACCACGCACGGCCCGCGAAGAGGAGCGCCAGCGGCGAGGCGAGGGTGACGGATCGAGCCCTGAAACCCGCAGCTCGCTTCTCGACGCGATTCGCGGTGTGAAGTGGCCAGCCCTCAGGGCGGTCGCTGGCGCGCTCCCGGGCGGTCATCACTCGCGGCTTCGTGGTGCCGCCCCTGAGCTCAGCGAGTATCGCGTGTATCGTCAGGGCGACGACCCCAAGCGCATCGATTGGAAACTCCTCGCTCGAAGCGACCGCGCGTACATCCGGCTGGCCGAGGATCGCTCGACGGTGTCCACGCTGCTCGTGGTAGATGCGACGGCGTCTATGGCCTATCCCGACCGGACGTTGGGGAAATGGAAAGCCGCGTGCGATGTCTCGGTGGGACTCGCCGCCGTAGCGCACGCGAGCCGCGACCCGGTGGGGCTCGTCGTCGTGAGTGGAGATGGGATGCGGCAGCTGCCGCCTCGTACGCGACGGGGCATTGTCGGGGAGCTCGCTCGCGCGCTCGATGACGTTACACCGCGTGGCAGCCGCGCGCTGGCGCCGGCGATGAGCCGGATACGGTCGCGCATTCGCGTCGCGATCGTGAGCGATTTTCTTGGTGATGCCGACGACGTACGGCGTCGCGCGGGTGAAGTCGCGGCGGCCGGTGGCGAGGTCCACGCCATTCACATTGTCGCCGATGAGGAGCTCGATCCACCGGCGCGCTCCTTCCTGGCGGTAGATCCGGAAGACGCGTCGTTGGCACGTCCGTTCGTTGCGGAGGCTCGCGCGGCGTACCTCGAGCGGTTCGCCGCGTGGCGCAGCGAGCTTGCCGCGTCATGGCGTGTGGAGGGCTTGTCGTATACGATCGCGCGCGTGTCGGAGCCGGCATCGCGCGTGGTGCGACGTGTCGCTGGCGCGGCGTTAGGCACTGGCCGAGCGGCGCCCGACGTCCGGCGTGAAACGCGATGAGCTTCGCCGCACCGCTCTTCGCCTGGGTCGGAGGCGCAATCGCGCTCGGTGTCGTGGCGCTGCACCTTCTGGCGTGGCGGAGACCTCCGACGTCACCGCTGCCGACCGCGCGATTTGCTCCGGACGCTCCGGTGCGCACCGTCGCTCCGGCTGTGAGACCGACTGACCTCCTACTCCTCGCGGTCCGCGTTCTGGCGATCATCCTCGTCAGTGCCGCGCTCGCGGGCCCGCGGTTTCCGTCGCGCATCCACGGACTCGGTCGCGTGATCGTGGTCGATCGGTCGCACGGTTCCGAGGCCTGGGCGTATATCGATCGGGCCGCTCGATCGATATACCGAGCGGGCGACGCACTCGTCCTGTTCGACTCGGCCGCGCGCGCGGTACGACGTCCGACTGTCGATTCGATCGTCGCAGCGTCCCCGACGAGGGCGTCGGGGGGCATGTCCGCGGCGATGGTCGTGGCAATCCGAGCGGCGAATGAACTGCAACGAGTGCGCGACTCCGTCGAGATCGTCGTGGTCTCGCCGTTCGGGAGCGACGCCTTCGACGGCGCGACGGCGTCGATCCGTCGTGTCTGGCCGGGAACGGTGCGCACGATGCGCGCCGGCACTTCGGCTAACGACACGGCACGCACGCGCCCTCTCGACGTTCGCGCGCAGTCGGGTGACCCGGTCGCGGTGGCGCTGTCGCTCGACGGTGCCGCACTCGTGGGCGCGGTCCGCGTAGTGCGCGACTCGGCGACCGCGGGCGATACGGCGTGGGCTCGACAGGGTGGCGCGGTCGTCGTCTGGCCCAGTGGGCCTGCTCAGTGGAACGCTCGGCCGGCGGGCGATACGGCGTTTGGCGTCACGGTGAGCACACTGGTCTGGGGATCGCCCGGAATGCCCGCACGTTCGGCAACGGTCGTCGCCCCATTTGTTCGGCGCGCGGCGCCTCCGCCCGGACGAGTCGTGGCGCGTTGGGACGACGGCGATCCGGCGGCGACAGAAATCCCGCTAGGCGCCGGGTGCATGCGTTCGGTGGCCGTCACAGTTCCACCGGCGGGCGATCTCGCCCTGACTCCCGCTTTTCGCCGCTTCGCGGAGCAACTGGCGCAAGCGTGCCTGGGCGCCCACGCCTGGGCCGCGGCGTCCGACAGCGACGTAGAGACGGTGCTTCCCGGCACCACAGCGCGGGGTGCCCAACAAACGCTCTCCGTATCGGACACGACGCGGCGTGATTCCGCGGTCGTGAGATGGCTGCTGGCCGCAGCGCTGGCGGCACTCGTAGCGGAGCTAGTCATGCGGAGAGGGACAGCGAATGCGACCGCTTGACCGCGTGATGCGAACGCGCCGCGCACTTGCGGCGACGATTGCGACACGGGCTGCGCTCGGCGCGGTCGCGACAGTCCTGCTCACCGCCGCGTTCCTGACGGCAGCGCTCCGCGTGGCTGGTGTCGCAACGTCCTCCGTGGCGTGGCTGGTTGCTGGTGTGGCGGGCGCAGTCGCGCTCGCGCTGCTCGCGCGGCCGTGGGCGCGCCTAACGGTGCCACGGGTTGCTCTCTGGATCGAGGAACGTGTCCCGGCGCTTCAGTACGCACTCGTGACAGCCGTGGATCCGGTGGGGACGGCTTCCGCGGCGTTCCTCGAGGGAGAGATCGACCGTGTGTCGTGGGACCGCGAGGCCGGGCGGGCCATGATGCGCGGGTTGCGCTGGCCGACGCTCGCCGCCGTGGCCGGAGTCGCAGCGTTGCTGCTCTCGCTGCGCGTCAGCGTCGGCGGTGCTACGGAGCACGATCGCGCGATTCCGAGCGTTACCACCACTCCCGCGCGTGACGTGCCTGCCCCCTTCGCACGGCTCGTTGCCACGGTTCGGTCCCCAGCATACGCCGGAGGGCAAGTGGTCCGCGTCGAGTCTCCCGCGTCGATCGGCACACTTGTCGGGAGCACCGTGGTTCTCGAGGCACCCGGAAGCGGCGAAGGAATCACGGCTGACGCAGAGGATCGACCCATTGCTGTGCACCGTGTGGGCGACGCATGGCGCACGGCTGTCACCGTTGGGGCTCGACCGGCGGTCATCAGACTGCGGCATGGGACCGTCGAACGCCTCGTCGCGCTCGAGCCACGGCTGGACTCGGTGCCGGTCGTGCGGCTGCTGTTCCCAACGCGAGATACGGTCGTGCGTGCGGCGCGTGGCGAGCTCCGACTGTCGGCGGAGGCGCACGATGATATCGGCCTCGCGACGGCAGCGTTCGAGTACATCGTGAGCTCCGGGGAAGGGGAAAGCTTCAAGTTCAAGTCCGGAACGTTAGGCGCGCGGCGCATCGATTCGGGCCGGGATGCGACGATCGGCGCGTCCCTGAGCCTCGATCGACTCGGCCTCAAGCCCGGGGACATGGTTCACCTCCGCGCAGTTGCGCACGACGGTAACAATGTCTCGGGTCCGGGCGCGGGCGCGTCGGAGACGCGGGTGCTGCGCGTCGCGCGTGCTGGCGAGTACGACTCGATTGCCGTGGAGGGCGCCCCGCCGTCCGAGGGGGACAAATCGGTGATCAGCCAGCGCATGTTGATCATGCTCACCGAGGCGCTCGACAAGCGGCGTCCGACGCTGGCGCGCAAAACGCTGCTGTCGGAGTCCCGTCAAATCGCTCGCGACGAGACACGGCTTCGAAAGCGTGTGGGCGACATCATCTTCCAGCGCCTCGGAGACAATCCTACCGGAGAGGAAAGTCGGAATCCGGCCGAGGCACCGCCGTCGGATTCGACGGTCTCGGCCAGCGACTCAATGCGTGGCGACTCCATTCGACGCGCCACCGCGCGCGCCGGACGCACGCCGCGGGATGTTGCTGTCGCAGACTCCGCTGACTCGGCGCGAGCGGCACTCCTCCGGGCCGCGAGCGCTGCCACCGGCACCGGCGACGAGATACTCGACTTCGAGGGCGATGAGACGCCGGTTATCGCGATCAACCGTCCGCTGCTCGAGGCGTATAACGCGATGTGGGAAGCGGGTCGGGAGCTCGAGCAGGGAGAAACCGGGCGTGCCCTGCCGCCGATGCGACGTGCGCTCGCGGCGATCCAGCGAGCGCGTCAGGCGGAGCGCATCTACCTTCGCGGCAAGCCCCCAGCGGTCGTCGTGGACTTGGCGCGTGTGCGCCTAACGGGTAAGGACCACGGTGCGGCAAGCACGCGGCTCCCACGCGTGCCGTTGGACCCCGCAGCGGCCCGTCGGGCCGAGCGCCTCGCCGCGGCGATCGAGCTGGCGTCTCGCAATCCAGCCGCCGCCATCGATTCGATCGTGATGTTGCGGGTCGAGTCGCTCGACGCGGCGCCGCAACTCGGCGCGGCACTCTCCGAGGCGCTGGCCGCGATGCGGAATGGCCGCGATGCGACGACGTCGTTGGCACGCGCCCGGCGCATTGCGGACGGCGGCGTACATGGCGTAGGTGATGTCGGCGCCTGGAGTGGCGTTTGGTGAGCGCGAACAAGCGCACCCGATTCCCGATTCCCGATTCCCGATTCCCCACATCGGGTGAATTCGTCTTCGCGACCGCGCAGTACGAGTCGGGCGACTGGGACAGCGCTCCGCTCGTACCCGCGAATCTCATCGACTCCGTCGCGAAGTACACGAGCCTTCCGGTCGCTCCAACGGGTGCGATCGTCGCGCTGGCGAGTGACGATCTGTTTCGGTTCCCCCTGGTGTTCCTGACGGGGCATCTCCCGGTTCGGTTCACCGATGCGGAGCGGACGAACGTCCGGCGGTTCGCCGACCGTGGCGGCATGCTGTTCGTCGACGACCACAACCACGATATCGATGGCGCGTTCCACAAAACGGCGGTTGAAGAGTTGACCCGCGCCGTCGGCCCATTGTCTCGACTGCCAAACACGCACCCGATTTACTCGGCGTTCTTCAAATTCCCCGACGGCCCGCCTAACACGTCCCACGAGCTGAACGGATGGGGCGACAACCTCGTGCACTCGCACCTGCTCGCCGCGATGCGCGGGAACCGCATCGCGGTGCTGTACAGCAACAAGGACTACAGCTCGGAGTGGGGTTATCACCCGGACAACAAGCGGTTCCTGGCCATCGACAACACGAGGTTCGGCGTCAACATCATCGTGTATGCTCTCACGCGCTGATCGGATGCGCCGGGCGTGCGAGCACGCGCTCCGTGTGATCGCAATCGCGGCGATCGCGACGCTGCTATGGCGCGCGATTCGGCCGCCAATCGCCGGTGGCGTGGACGTCGTTCATGGCGACCTGCGGCGCGCGCTTGTCCGGTGGACGCTCTCCCCCGCAACAGAGATGCGAGTCGTGCTCGATGCGGCCCCCGACCCGAGCACACGCGACTGGCTCCGAGCCCTCGCGCGCGCTGGCGGGTCTGTGCACTGGTCGTCCTCGCGTCCGTTCGCCGCCGCGGCGGTCGTGGCTGAGCCGGTGCCGGAACCGAACGGTGTTACCCGTGTTCGATTTGCGTCGGCGAGCGGTGAGGCGGTCTCGGTCGCCGACGACGCGGGCGCCATCGATACGCTTCCGCGCGGCGGCGCACGAGAGCTGGAGCTCGGCGCGGTTGCCGGCGCGGTTCGCGCATCGGGAACCACGTTTACCGCAACGTCCGAGGTGCGCGACTCCGTTGTGCTTCGACCCGTCCTCCTGCTCGGTGCCGCCGGATGGGAATCGAAGTTCACGATCGCCGCGCTCGAGGAACGCGGGTGGCGCGTGGCGTCTCGCGTTCACGTTGCTCCAAACATCGACGTCACCCAGGGTTCTCTGGGCTCGATCGACACCGTTCGTTACGCAGCGGTGATCGTGCTGGATAGCACAGCCGCACCATCGGCCAACGAGATCGCTCGTTATGCACGAGCTGGCGGCGGCGTTATCCTCGGCGGTAGCGCGGCGCGCAGCGGTGCCTTCGCCTCACTTGCACCGGGCCGGGTGGGCGCGCGCGTTGCAGGCGTGGCCGGTGCGGTCTCGAGCGCGTCCCCGCGCACCGGGCTCGGCGGGTTTCCCGTGTCGTCTCCGGCGGCGGACGCAGTGGTGTTGGAGTCACGCGACGGCGTGGCTATGATCGCGGCACGACGCCTCGATGCCGGCCGCGTTATGCAGGTCGGCTACGACGAAACCTGGCGCTGGCGTATGGCCGGAGGCGACGAGTCCGCGGCGGCGCACCGTGCGTGGTGGTCGCGTCTGGTGGCCGCGGTGGCGTATGCTCCGCTCGCTCCGCTCGCTCCGCGCGGATCCGGCCTAACGTCGGTCGATGAGACACCGCTCGCGTCCCTCGTCGACGCGGTCGGGCCGTCCACGCCGATGGAGGGCCGAATCGCGGCGCACACGGACAACGCTCGGCTCGACTGGATGCTGTTCATTCTCATCGCGGCGTCCCTCCTGGCCGAGTGGACATCGCGGCGACTCCGAGGTGCCCGATGACCGTCGCGTACATCTCGCATTCCGACTGTGGCCGCCACGACACCGGGTGGGGTCACCCCGAGCACGTCGGTCGGTTGCGGGCGATCCCTCGCGCGCTGCGCGAGGATCCCGACCTGTTTCACGCACTGCTGCACCTCGAGGGTAGGCACGCCACGCCGGACGAGTTGGCGATCACGCACGACCGTGCGTACATAACGCGAGTGGCGGAGATCGCCGCCGCGGGCGGTGGTAAACTCGATACCGACACCGTCATGAGTGAAGGCAGCTGGGATGCGGCGACCGCGGCAGCCGGCTGCGTGCTCGATGCGGTGGACATGGCGCTCGATGGTCGCGCTGTGCGGAGCTTCAGCGCGGTTCGGCCGCCGGGGCATCACGCGCTGGCGGCACGCGGCATGGGGTTTTGCCTTTTCGGCAACGTGGCGTTGGCGGCGCACTACGCACGACGGCGCCATGGCATCGCCCGTGTCCTGATCGCCGACTGGGACGTTCACCACGGGAACGGCACGCAGGCGCTGGTCGAGCGCGAAGCGGACATCCGGTTCGTGTCGATGCACCAGTGGCCGTGGTATCCCGGTACCGGCGCCGCTGAGGATCGCGGTCCTCATCGGACGGTGTTGAACGTCCCGATGCCGGCCGCGCAGCCGCGAGCGCGCTACGTGGACGCCTGGACGCGAGCGATCGACGCAGCGACCGACGGATGGACTCCTGAGATCATTCTCATCTCGGCGGGTTTCGATTCACTTGCCGGAGATCCGCTTGGTGGTTTCACGCTCGAGATCGAGGACTTCGTGGCGATGACCCGTGACCTCGTCGCGCGGGCGGAGGCCTGGTGTGGCGGTCGGGTCGTGAGCTCGCTCGAAGGGGGTTACGGGCCCGAGCGGATGGCGGCGGCGGCGGTCGCGCACATGCGGGCGTTACTGTGAGGGAGAAGGGAAACGGGCAACGGGAGACGGGAGAAACGGCGGCTGGTTGGCTGCTCGTGCTGGCTGCTGGCTGACGCCGGCTGTTCCGGCAGCGAGCCTCCCGAGGGAGGGTTCTGCGTCTTTCGTCTCCCGGTTCCCGCTTCCCGTCCCCTCCCTTTCCCGTCGCCCAGCCGTTCCCCGGCGCCGGGTCCCTCGCGTATACTTTCCCCGCCATGTCAGCCCCGCCGCGCGTGCCGCCGGTCCCTGCCGTACTGCGGCTCGTCCAGACCATGGTCCTCGGGCGATGGCGCGCTACCGGCGAAGAGCTTTATCGCGAGGTCTCGGAGCTCGTCGAGGCGCAGCCGGGCAAAGAGATCATCGTGTCCGGCGCCGGCGAAGGCGAAACGAGCGAGTGGTTGGCCGCCAAGACCGGCGCTTCGATCACGGGCGTGGATCCCAGCGAAGAGCGTGTCGAGCGGGCCGAGGCCCGCGCCCGCGAGCTCAAGTCGCCGCTGCCGCTCTCGTACCAACACGCCGCGCTCGACGACCTGCCGCACGAGAGCAACGTGTTCGACGCGGCGTTGGCCGAGCCCCTGCTATCGTCGGCCGCCGACGCCGCTCGCGCAGTCGCCGAGCTGGCTCGTGTGACCAAGCCAATGTGCCCAGTCGTCCTGTTGCAGTTGACGTGGAGCTCGGAACTGAGTGAATCCGCTCGCGAGATGCTCATCGAGCGGCTGGGGCTTCGTCCCCACCTGCTGATCGAGTGGAAGCAAATGATGCGTGAAGCGGGTCTCGTGGAAATACAGGTACAGGATTGGACCGAGGCGGGTGCGAAGGCAGCCGCCGAGTCGGACGACGAACCGGGGCTGACGTGGCAGCAGAAGGTCCAGATCGCTGGGCGGGCGTGGCGCCAGCTCGGGTGGAAGGCGGCGCGCGGCGCAGTCGCGCGAGAGCGCGCGTTGCTCAAGGAGCTCACACGCGAGCGGGTGCTCGGATTCCAGCTGCTGAAGGGAGTGAAGTGGCCTCACGCCAGACAGGAGAGCTGACGTGCCGTCAGCGCCCCAGCGCGCGCTCGAGCTGTACGGGATCATCTCGCTCGATGTCTCGGGTGCGACGTCGCCCGTTCGAGGCGTGAACGTTCTCGCATTCCGTGACCTCGGCGCACTGGTCGCCGATGCGTCATACGCCGCCCCCGCCGCCACCCCGAACCACGTCGCCGAGTACCGGCGAGTTGTCGAAGGGGCGTTCGCACGCCAGACGATCGTGCCGGCCCCGTTCGGGTCCATTTTCCGGTCGCGCGAATCACTGATGCGCTGGCTGGAGCTGCACTACTTCACGCTGCTGGAAGCGGTGACGTTCGTCGCCGACCGAGCGATGGCGCGGGTTGTGGTGTCGTACGGTGATGAGCCCGAGAACACCACCGCCATGTCGATCGACGCCGACCTGCTCGACAACGCGGCGGACGAGAGCTTTCGGCTGCTGCGGCGTCACGCGGTGGCGTCGGTTGTGATCAGCAACCACGCGGCCGAAGTCGGGCCCGCGGCGCGCGCCTCGTTCCTGATCGAGCGCGAGCGGTGGGATGTGTTCAACGACATCGTGCGCGAGGAGCAGAAGCGACTCCGCGAGATGCACGTCGAGTGTACCGGCCCGTGGCCGCCGTACGACTTCGTGCGAATGCAGTTCGGAGCGTGACGCGTGTTCTGTCCTGACTGCGGTACCTGGAACCGCGCGAGCGCCGTTCGGTGCGTGCGCTGCAACGCGGACCTTCCGGAGCTCAGCGATGCCCCGCGCGAGCGCCCCGACGAAGAGCTGTCCGCCCTCCGGCGCCTAACGGGCAGCCGGTATCGCGTGATCCGGCGGCTGGGCAGCGGCGGCATGGCCAACGTCTACTACGCCGAGCACCAGCTGCTCGAGCGACCGCTCGTGATCAAGGTCCTGCACGCGCACCTCGCGCGCGATGCAGAAATGCGCGAGCGATTTCGTCGCGAGGCCGAGGCGGCGAGCCAGCTCGTTCACCCGCACATCTGCACGATCATCGACTACGCGGAGGCAGCGGAAGCGGTGTTCATCGTGATGCCGTATCTCGCAGGCGGGTCGCTAGCGGACGTGCTCGTGAAAGAACGTACGGTCGCCGCCGGCCCGGCGGCGGCGGTGTGTGCCCAGATCGCGACCGCGCTCGACTACGCGCATCGCCGGGGCGTCGTGCATCGTGACGTGAAGCCGGACAACGTGCTGTTCGACGAGGACGGGCACGCGCTGATCACGGACTTCGGCATCGCGACGGCGCGGTTCCACGGCCGCCTAACGGGCACCGGGCGCGCTATGGGAACGCCGCATTACATGTCGCCGGAGCAGGCGATGGGGAAAATGGTCGACGGGCGCAGCGACATCTACGCCGTCGGCGTCATGCTCTACGAGATGCTACTCGGGTTTCCGCCGTTCGATGGGGCGGACTCGTACTCGGTGGGATACAAGCACGTCCACGAGACGGCGGCCGCCCCGGACGCAGTGGACTCGCGCGTCCCCGCGGAGCTTTCGGCGCTCATCATGCGGTGTCTCGCGAAGCCATCCGACGCTCGCTACCAGACCGGTTCGGCGCTCGCCGATGCCCTGCTCGGATACCTCATGTCGATCGGGCCGTCCGACGCGCTGCGATCCGCCTGGTTCGCGCGGAAAGGTGGCGGCGCAGCGACGCCAGCGTGAACGACGGCGGCGGAGCGACATGAAGCTCGAGCACGAGATCATCGCGGTTCACACGCGAACGCCGTTCGTGATCGCGCGGGGCGGCGCGAGCGAGTGGCGCCGCGTCTGGGTTCGCGTCATCGACCACGACGGTGCCGAAGGCTGGGGAGAAGCTGCGCCCAGCCGGTTCTATGGAGAAACGAGCGACACCGTGATCGCGGCGCTCGACGCGCTGACCGGTGTCGTCGAGCGCGCGAACGGGTGGTCGCTCGACGCGGTGGAGCGGGAGATGAACAAGACGATCCGCTTCAACGCGTCGGCAAAATCCGCCGTGAGCGCCGCGCTTCACGACCTGGCCGCGAAACGCCTCGGCGTTCCACTCTACCGCATGCTCGGCCTCGACCCGGCAGACGCGCCGCTGTCAAGCTTCACGATCCCGATCACCGCTGACGACGACGCACTCCGCCGCGCCCTGGACGACGCGGTGCCGTACCCGGTGCTCAAGGTGAAGCTCGGTGGCCCACGCGACGCCGACACGATCGCGGGCGTGCGGGCGGCGGCGCCGGAGAAAACTCTGCGCGTCGACGCGAATGCCGCGTGGACGCCGAAGCACGCACTGCACATGATCGACATCCTGCTCGACTACGACGTCGAGATCGTCGAGCAGCCGGTCGCCGCGCACGACGTGGATGGACTTCGCTTCGTACGTGAGCGGTCGCCGTTGCCGATCATTGCCGACGAGTCGTGCATCGTGGCTTCGGACATACCGCGGCTGGCCGGGGCGGTGGACGGCGTGAACCTCAAGCTCGCGAAGTGCGGGGGCTTGCGTGAGGCGATGCGCATCGTCGCAGTCGCGCGCGCACACGACATGTCCGTGATGGCCGGCTGCATGGTCGAAACGAGTCTCGGGATCTCCGCGGCGGCGCATCTGGCGCCGCTGCTCGACTACGCGGACCTCGACGGCGCCGCGCTGCTCGCGGACGATCCGTTCCACGGCGCGTCCATCGCTAACGGCGCGATCACCCTGCCGGACGCACCTGGCCTGGGCGTTACACTTCGGGATGGGAGATTCTCGAACGGCGGGTGACGTGCTGGCGGAGGTGGCGCTTCCGCTCCCGCTGTTCACCACGTTTTCGTACCGAGTTGCCGACGGCCTGGCGCACGCGGTCGTGCCGGGCACGCGCGTGGTCGTGCCATTTCGCAATCGAAAAGAGATTGGCATCTGCGTCGGCTTCACGGAGCCAACCGATACGACGCGTGAGTACAAGCCGATCCTCGAGGCGCCTGACTCCGAACCGGCGATCGATGGCTCGATGCTCGAGCTCTGTCGCTGGATGGCATCGTACTACGTTGCTCCGCTGGGCGTGGTTCTGCGGTGTGCGCTGCCGGCGGCGCTGACCGGTGCAGCCGCGCCAACCCCATCGCAGAAGACGCGCCGGGTCGCCGTCATCGCCAACGAGCTCTCGTCGCTCATGCATCGCGACCGCATCTTCGCGCGGTCGAAGCAGCAGCGCGCGCTGTTCGAGCTTCTCGAATCGTTAGGTGGCCGGTCGGCCGTCGAGCACCTGCTCGAGCAGCTCAGCTTCTCGCCATCGGTCCTCAAGGGACTGGTCGCACGCAACCTCGTGCGCGTGGAGGACGAGGTCGTCGCGCGTGACCCGTTCGCATCGCGCCCGCCGAGCGGGGGTCGTCGGCACCACCCCACACCCGATCAGCAAGGCGTGATCGACGCGCTGACCGCGGGCTCGCCGGCCGAAGTGTTCCTGCTGCATGGCATCACGGGAAGCGGCAAGACGCTCGTGTACATCGAGCTGCTGGAGCGCGTTGTGCGCGAGCGAGGCCAGACCGCCATCGTGCTCGTGCCCGAGATCGCGCTCACGCCGCAGACGGTCGATCGGTTTCGACAGGTCTTCGGCGACGCGATCGCCGTGCTGCACTCGGCGCTGAGTGACGGCGAGCGATACGACGCGTGGTTGGCGCTGCGCCGCGGCGAGAAGCGGATTGCCGTCGGCGCGCGGTCCGCGATCTTCGCCCCGCTCTCGAACCTCGGCGCCATCATTGTGGACGAAGAGCACGAGTCGAGCTACAAGCAGGCCGAGGCGCCGCGGTACCATGCGCGTGAAGTGGCGATCGTTCGTGCCCGGAACGAGGGCGCGGTCGTTGTGTTAGGCACTGCGACGCCGAGCCTCGAGAGCTGGACGAACGCGGCGACGGGCAAATATCGTCGCCTGTCGCTGCCGGAGCGCGTGGGCGGCGGCCAGCTGCCGGGGGTAGAGATCGTCAACATGCGACGCGCGCCGAGGCGCGAGTCGCAGGCGCCGCCGGATCCGTTCACGCTGGTGGTGAGCGACCCGCTCGCCACCGCGCTCGCCGATCGGCTCGCGCGCTCCGAGCAGAGCATCCTGCTGCTCAACCGGCGCGGGTATGCATCGTTCGTGCAATGTAACCAGTGCGGCGACGTGACGACGTGTCCGAATTGCACGATCTCGCTCACGTACCACCGCACGCCCGAACGGCTCGTTTGCCACTATTGCCTGTACAAGGAGGAGCCGTCCACGCGCTGTCGGCGGTGCGGAGGCGACACGCTGCGTCGCCGCGGGCTGGGGACGCAGCAAGTGGAGCGCTTGCTCGCGGAGCGCTATCCGTCGGCGCGCGTGGCGCGGATGGACGTCGATACGACGACCGCGAAGTGGGCGCATGCCGACATTCTCGACCGGGTGGGCCGCGGCGAGGTCGACATCTTGTTAGGCACGCAGATGATCGCGAAGGGGCTCGACTTCCCGAACGTGACGCTCGTCGGCGTGATCGACGCGGACGTCGGCATTAACCTGCCGGACTTCCGGTCATCGGAGCGCTGCTTTCAGCTTCTCAGTCAGGTGGCCGGGCGGGCCGGACGCGGACCGAAGGGCGGTCGCGTGCTCATTCAGACCCGCGTTCCGAACCACCATGCGGTGCAGTGCGCGGTCGCGCACGACTATACGAGGTTCGTGACCGAGGAGATGGAGGGCCGCCGTGAGCCGGTCTATCCGCCGGTGACGCGCATCGCGAACGTGGTGTTCTCCGGGCTCCGAGAGAACGAGACGCAGCGTCTGGCGGCGCGAGCCTCGGAGCGGCTGCGACGGGCTGTCGCGTCCTATGGCGATCAGATCTCGGTGATCGGTCCGGCGCCGTGTCCGATCGAGCGCGTGAAAGCTCGCTGGCGCTGGCATCTGCTCTTGAAGAGCAGCAATCCCGCTTTGCTCACGCGTGCGTGCCGGTTTCTTGACGAGCGGCTCGACGTGCCAAAGGACAGGAGTCAGCTTCGAGTCGCGCTGGATCGGGATCCCGTGAGCCTACTCTAGCTCCGGCGTTTACGCACGCCGTACGAACCGAGGGAACGCAGAACGCGCGTTCTGCGTTCCTCGTTTTTCAGCGTATGGGTCGCGAAGCCGGCTACCGTGAATCAGTCCGCCGCCGGATTTTTCTTGACCACCGTCACCTTGATCGACGACGGATACTGCTTCGAGTGGTGAATCGTGTTCTTCGCCACGAGGCCAGTCGTCTCGTCGAAGTTGTTTCCGCCGGTGTTCAGGTTGCGATCGAAGCGCGGGAAGTTCGAGCTCGACACCTCGATCCGGATCCGGTGTCCCGGCGCGAAGTAGTTGCTCGTCGTCATCGGCTGCAGCGCCACCTTGTATACCTTCCCCGCGTCCATGAACTGCGGTGGCTTGTCGTAGCCTTCGCGATACCTGACGCGCTGGATCGTCTCGTCCAGGTTGTACGCTTTTCCGTCCGGTCCGACGTCGATGATCTTCACGGTCACGTCCGTGTCCTTCCGGTCCGATGACAGATAGATCGTCGCCTCGATGGGACCGCTCAGCTCCGTGCCTTCCTTGAACGGTTCCGTCGTGTACACGAGGATGTCCGGCCTCAGCTCCGTCTCCGATTGATCGAGCGCACCGCCCGAGAGCGCGTTCGCCTGGCAGCACACGTTTCCACCGTGCGACATGACCGGCTTCATCGGGTCGTATGTGAACGAGTCGGGCTTGTCGCTCGTTGGCGGCTTCAGTGACAGGGTGCCATTACCGTTCCGCGTGTTCGCGCCGCCGTCGCTCGACAGGTAGAACGTCATTCCCTCGGAGTTCCGTGGCGGCCACGTATCCGTCGTCTGCCACTTGTTCATCCCCATCGTGTAGTAGCGGATCTTCGGCAGCGTGTCGAGCAGACCGTTCTTCTCTCCCTTGAGGAAGAAGTCGAACCACCCGTACGTGAGCGCGTCGTAATCCAGGCGTGCATCGCCGACGCTGCGCTCGCCGACGATCGTGTTCTCCGTCGCCCGCTTGTAGGAGCAGTGGAGCGTCGGCGCGATGACCGCGTACTGCTGATTCGCGATGGCGGGATCGGCCGTTTGGCGAACGTAGTTGTAGGTCGCGAGGTTCGGTCCCACTGACACGTCGTACCAGGACATGAACCACAGCCCGGGGACGTTGATCTTCATGTCGTCGTGGAACAGGCCGCCGCGGTACCAGGCCGGATCGTTAGGCGTGCGCTGAATCATCCGGCCACCCGTGGCGACGGGCATCGAGTCGGCGAAAATGCCATTCGGTCCGCCGGTGGCCTTGATGAGGTCCTTCATCGGCAGGTGCCAGAACGCCTTCGCCCAGTCCACCGGCGGTGAGCGCTCGCCGAGGTCGTACGACTTCGCTGCCTGGACGAGCTCCTCTTGTGTCATGTTCGCCGGGAACATTGGACGCACCTGGTTCTGTTCGCCGGCGAGCCAGTCGATGAACAGCATCTGCACAGCGCCACCACGATACCAGTTGCCCTGCTCGTAGTAGGGCTTCACGCGGCCGACGCCAGCGCCAAACCCCTGCGGAATGATGGTGGCAAGCCCCTTTGGCGACTGCGCGGCCACGGCCATCTGCCATTCGGCCGTAGAGGAGCAGCCGATCAGGCCGACCTTCCCGTTGGACCACGATTGTGAGGAGATCCACTGGATCTCATCCGTGCCGTCCGTGAGCGGCGGGCCGAGGATGTCGTAGTTTCCCTCGGAGAAGAAATGGCCGCGCTCGTTCGCGCCAACGTACGCGTACCCGCGCTTCACCGCGTCGAGTTGCGCCGTCATGTCGGCTGGTGCGCCGAGGCTCACGTCCCAGTAGTTCATGTTGTACGGTGTCCGGACGAAGATCGCCGGCACCGGGCCGCTCGTGTTCTTGGGGCGATAGACGTCGAACTGCATCTTGGCGCCGTCTCGCATTGGCACCATCAACTTCCGGTCGATCACTGCGACCTTCTCGAGCTCACGCTCCAGCGAGTCACGCCGGGCAGCCAGAACGGTGTCTCGCGATTGGCGGGGTTGAGCACCAGCGTTCCCCACCGCCATCACGGCCAGACAGCACGCGGTGATCGTGATGCGACATCCAACGGTGTGCATGGGTATCCTCCAAGTCGACCTAGAGTAAACGCCCGCGATGCCTGACACGTTGGCGAAAAAGGGGGTTGGCCGGCCACGCATCGCCCAGGCATCTTTCGCCCCGTGACTGCCATTCCTCATCCCGACTTCAGCGCGCCGCGTTTCACGGGCGCGCCGGACGCGCGCTTCGTTCCGGCCCCCGCCGACGGCGTGCTGCCCGAAGATTTCTTCTCCACCACGAACCTTCCAACATACGTCCGGATTGGCGGCGCGTGGCGTCTTCCGCGCGAGCCGCGCATGGACTCCGCACTCGTCATCGACAAGTCGGGCGAGCTCTGGGTCCGTGAAATGCGTCGCGTGCGCGCCGGCGATCTCATCGCCGTCGGCAAGAAAGAGGATGGCAGCGAAGGCATCTTCGTTCACACCGAAGCCGCGGGCAGCCACAGCGACGGTGAGTTCAAGTTCATGGCGAGCGAGGTGTCGCGGGAGAAGCCGGTCGACTACGTGCACCTCGCGCAACTCCTCATCGAGCAGCGCGAACGTGGTGGCTACGTCGTCTGGGTGACGGGTCCGGCACTTGTCCACTCGCGTGCGCGCGCCGACATGGTGTGGTTCATCAGCAATGGTTTCGTGAGCGCGCTGCTCGCGGGCAACGCGGTAGCGGTCCACGATATCGAGGCCTCGATCTTCGGCACGACGCTCGGGATGACCGGAAGCGGGGAGTCGACGGTTGGCGGGCACGGACTGCACATGCGCGCGATCAACAAGGTGCGCGCCGCCGGCTCGATCGAACGCGCGGTCGAGAACGGGGTGATCACGGATGGCATCATGCACGCGTGCGTGCAGAAGAAGGTCCCCTACGTGCTGTGCGGGTCGATCCGCGATGACGGCCCGTTGCCGGGTGTGTACACCGACACCGCGGTCGCGCAGGACGCGATGAAGGCCCATACGACGAAGGCGACCATGGCGGTCATGATCGCGACCGCGCTTCACGCCATCGCGACGGGTAACATGCTGCCGGCGTTCGTCACGGAGGCTGACGGGACGCTGCGCGAGATGCCGACGATCTGCGTCGACTCCGCCGAATTCGTCGTGAGCAAGCTGAAAGATCGTGGAACGCACCAGGCATTCGGCGTCGTCACCAACGCTCAGGACTTCATGCACATTCTGCGGCTTTTCGTCGAACGCGAGCTCGATGGTCGGAGCGCCGTGCCGGCGTCCGCGCGCCCGGCGGCCGTCGCGCGATGACCGAGACTCAGCAGCGGTTTCTCCGTGCGATCGCGGAGCGCGTGCCGTCGGAGCAGGTCGTCGAGGTTCATCTCTTTCCGCCGATCCGCCAGGGCGGTGTCGAGACCGGGGTCGCAGTGGTGGCCGAAGACCCCCGGAAGCGTGTACCAGAGGCCGACCCGGTGACGGTCGCGGCCAACGGGACGGCGGAGGTGGCGTCGGCTCAGCAGGTGCACCGCGATGCGGATGAACCACAGGCGCCTGCGGCAGTCGACGTTGTGGACGCCCACAATGCGGCAATCGACGTGGCGCACGACGACGTTGCCGAGGAGGACGTGGCCGAGCCGGACGTCGCCGAACCTGACGCGACCGAGCTCGAACCTGTGGCCGCCGAAGCAGAGAATGAGAGCGAAACTGTCGAGCCGCCGCTCTCGCGGTTCACCATTCACACCGCGCGGTACAGGCTCACGCTCAAGGGCGTCGATCGCGGCAAGTGGGAAGTGGATGTGGTAGCCGAAGCGGACGCACCACTCGACGCCGTCGAGGCGGTGGTGCGCGGCGTTCAGCGTCGATCGGGGGAGGGAGCCGAGCCGGATCGCCTGACGACCGAAGCGTTCCGCGAAGCGCTCGACGCGCCACTCGCGCAGCTGGAACGCTAGTCCTTTGATCTCGAGTACCGCGTCATGATCACGCGGTGGATGTCCCGCGCGTTGTCGATTCGCTCGTTCCCTACGCCTAACGCATCAGGCGCGATCAGAAACGGCCACACCTGGTCGCCGCCCGCCGACCCGTGCGCGCCGATCTGGTCGTCGAACGACACGATCTCGTAGCCGTCGTACGCACCAAACAGCACGATGTCGCCCGCATTGGGCTG
>DATJHY010000173.1:0-18615 GCA_035493635.1 Gemmatimonadaceae bacterium
CTGATCAACCTGCTGGTGTTCGGCATGAACGTGCAGCACGCCATGGACGTCGCTCGGTTCAGACACATGGCCGGAACGCACGTGATCGTCGAATCGGTCGTGCCGGACAGCGTGATCGCGCAACTGCGCGCGATGGGCCACGACGTGACAATCGGGCAACCGTCGCAGTTTGGCGGAAGCCAGGCGATCATCAAGCTCGCGCATGGGTACGTGGCGGGATCGGATCCGCGAAAGGACGGCCATGCGGCTGGGTATTAGGGCCGGCGTCGGCGCGGGTTGACGGCGTGTCATAACGAAGCGGCCTCTACACAATCACCCGTCCATGGCGACCGTCCGCGCTCCCCATCATATTCTCCGGCTCACCCAGGCCAACCGAGGAAGTATGATGCGAAACACCGTCGTTGCGCTCGCGGCGCTCGCACTGGCTGCGCCGCTTGCCGCGCAGCAGCAGCAAGCCAAGGAAAAGGATCCGACGAACGCCATCGAAGCGGTTCCGCTGCCGCCCGGTTGGGCGATGCGCCTCGACGACAAGGACGCGACCAAGTCGGCGAAGTTCGTCACGATGGGACCGGGATTCCATGTCACGTCGGGCGGCGCCGCGATCTATTGGAGATCCTCCGACGCGCAGAAGGATGACTACACCGTTTCGGCGAACTTCCGGCAGACGAAAAAGAACATCGGTCATGGCGATCACGGCGAGGCGTTCGGTGTCTTCGTGGCCGGTCGCGATCTGAGCGATGCCGCCAAGGAGAGCTACCTCTACTTCGAGGTTCGTCAGGACGGGAGTTATCTGATCATCCACCGCGCCGGAGCCGATGTGCACAAGCTCGCCGATTGGACGCCGAGTTCGGCGATCCACAAGTTCGACGACATGCCGAACGCGACCAACGATGTCGCGATCAAGGTCGCGTCGGACTCGGTCCGCTTCGTCGTGAATGGCACGCAGGTGCAAGCGCTCGCGCGCGGCGCAATGCTGGGCGACATGAGTGGACAGGTGGGTGTGCGGGTGAATCACAACCTGGACGTCCACGTCGCGAACTTCAGCGCGAAGGCGGGCGGGAAGTAGAGGGCTCGAGGGCTCGAGGGCTGGAGGCCTGCAGCAACTTCTTGTTCTCAGCTAGCGAGGGCGGGGCTCGAGAGTCATCTTGAGCGCCGCCCTCGCTGCGTTTTCCCGACATCGATAGCTCCAACCAAATGGCCACGACCAGCCAGTCGCTCGACCAATCGACGAACTACGCCCCGAGCTCCGGAAACGGCCATCGCGCCGCGGTAATCGCGAGCTTCCTCGGCTGGACGCTCGACGCGTTCGACTTCTTCCTCGTGAGCTTCACCCTGACCGCGATCGCCAAGGAGTTCGGTCAGACGGACAAGGCGATCGCGCTCTCGATCACGTTGACGCTGGCCTTCAGGCCCGTTGGGGCGTTCATTTTCGGACTGATGGCCGACCGTTACGGCCGGCGGCTGCCGCTGATGATCGACCTGGTGTTCTACTCGGTGGTCGAGGTGGCGACGGGTTTCGCGCACAGTTATACGACTTTCCTCGTACTGCGCGCGCTGTTCGGCATCGGCATGGGCGGAGAGTGGGGAGTCGGCGCGTCGTTGGCCATGGAAAAGGCGCCTGCCCACCGCCGCGGAATCTTCTCGGGCCTGCTTCAGGAGGGCTACGCCTGCGGCAACCTGCTGGCGGCGGTCTGCTTTTTCTTCGTGTTCCCGCGGTGGGGCTGGCGGCCGATGTTCTTCATCGGCGGGCTCCCCGCGCTGCTCGCTCTCTACGTGCGCTCTCACGTGAAGGAATCCGAGGTGTGGGAGCGCACGCGCCACAAGAACTGGAAGGAATACACTCGCGGCGTGACTTCACACTGGAAGCTTTTCTTCTATCTCGTCGCGCTGATGGCGATGATGAACTTCGTCTCGCACGGCACGCAGGACATGTATCCGACGTTCCTGCAGCGCGACTGGGGGTTCACGCCGCAGCGCCGCGCGATCATCACGGCGATCGGCAACATCGGCGCGATCATCGGCGGTATCGTCTTCGGCCACTACTCTGACCGTATCGGGCGGCGCAAGGCGATCGTGCTCGCGCTCCTCCTCGCGATCGTCACGATTCCGCTCTGGGCGTACGCGCCGGCGCTCCCGCTGCTCATCCTCGGAGCCTTCATCATGCAGTTCATGGTGCAGGGCGCGTGGGGCGTGATCCCGGCGCACATCAACGAACTGTCGCCCGACTCCGTGCGCGGGTTCCTGCCGGGCTTCGCCTATCAGTGCGGCGTGCTGATCGCGAGCTCGGTGGTGTACATCGAGGCCGTGTTCGCCGAGCGAACGACGTACGCCAATGCCATGGCGCTCACGGCCGTCACGGTGTTCACCCTCGGCGCGGTTGCCGCCTGGATGGGCCGCGAGCGGCACGGCGTGGTGTTCGGCGAGACCTGATCGTCGGCACTCCTCATTCGCTATTCGTTCCGCAGCGCGGCCATCGGATCGACGCGGCTGGCGCGGCGCGCCGGGATGTAACAGGCGAGGAGCGCCACGCCGGCCAGCGCGGCCGATACAGCGGCGAACGTGACCACATCGTGCGGCGCCACACCGAAGAGCTGATTGCGGAGCAGGCGAGCCGCGCCGAGCGAGGCGAACAGCCCGATGGCGAGCGCGAGTGCGACGAGTCGCGCTCCCTCGGCGAGCACCATCCACGTGACCCGACGCGCGTCGGCGCCCAGCGCGATGCGAATCCCCATTTCCTGAGTGCGTTGTGCCATGGTGTAACTCAACACGCCATACACCCCGACGGCGGCAACGACCAGCGCAACGAGGGCGAACAGGCCCATGAGCCACATCGTCGTCTTGGACGAGGTGACGACGGCGTCCAGATCGCGCTCCATCGAACGGAAGCGCCACACCGGCTGATCCCGGTCCACGCGCCAGATTGCCTGCTGCAGGGGCTTCACCAGGTCGTTTGGATTGCCGCGCGTCCGAACGGCGATGCTCGTGAATATCTGCGGCCGCTGCGCATGCGGGACGTACGCCTGCAGCAGTTGCGGTTCGTTGAGCGAGAAATGACGCGTGTCGCCCACGACACCGACGACCGTGCGCCAATCTTCATCGGCGATCCGTACCCGCTTGCCGATCGCCGATTCACCCGGCCAACTTCGCTCGGCGAACGACCTGTTCACCACGACGACGGGGAGCGTCCCGGCGCGGTCCGACGCGGCGATGTCGCGCCCGGCGAGGACCGGGATGCGCATCGTCGAGAAATACTCGGTCGTGACGCTGTTCACGAGCGCCGATGGCGCCTCGCTGGAGTTGGCCGTGGGACGACCTTCGGCAATCACCGGGTACGTCTCGCCGTTGCCGCTCAGCGGCGACGCGCGCACGAGCGCCGCCGACTCCACGCCCGGCAGCGCACGAATCTCGGCGATGATACGCTCGAAGGCGGACCAGATCTTTTCAGACGAATCGTACTTGGTCGCCGAAAGCCGGAATTGCGCCGTAAGCAGATTCTCGGCGTCGAATCCCGGGTTCACACGCTCGAGCGCGAGCAGGGAGCGGGTGAGCAATCCGGCCGATGCCAGCAGCGCGAGTGACAACGCGAGCTGCATCACCACGAGCGCGTTGCGGGTCGCGGCGTGAATTCCCGTGCCGAGCCGCGCGCGAAGCATGTCGGTGAGATCGGCGCGCGAGGCCTTCCATGCCGGCGCGATGCCGAACAGTACTCCCGTCCCGAGAGAGATCGCTGTCGCGAACACCAGTACGCGACCGTCGATGCGTATCGCGTCCGGATCGACGGGGAGCAGCGGCCCGAGGAGCGCGACGATTCCCTTGGTCATCGCGACCGCGACCACGAGTCCCATGATGCCGCCGATGAGCGCCAGCAAGACGCTTTCGGTGAGCAGTTGCCGCGCGATCCGCGCGCGGCCGGCGCCGAGCGCGGCGCGCACCGAGAGCTCGCGGGCGCGCGACGCACCGCGAGCGAGCTGGAGATTCGCCACGTTCGCGCAGGCGATGAGCAGGACCGCGGCGACCGCGGCGGCGATGATGAAGAGCCCCGCCTTGGCTGGTCCCACCGTGTAGTCGCGCAGCGAAACGATTTCGGCGCTCGTGCCGGCATTCGTCGTGGGATACAACTGCGCGAGCTGCCGCTCGATTGCCTGCAGATCGCGCTGCGCCGCGTCGATCGTCACGCCGGCCTTGAGCCGTCCGACGACGGCGATGCCGCGCGTGCCGCGCTCGAGGCCATGCGCATTGGGGTAGTAGCCGATCGGCACCATCACGTCGGGCGTCTGCGAAAACATCGGCGTCGGCATCTTTGGCGCCGTCACCCCGACCACCGTGAACGACGTCCCGTTGATGACGATCTGCCTGCCGAGTAGGCCGGCGTCGCTGCCGAACCGCGTCGCCCAGGCTTCGTGCGAGACCAGCGCGACGGGCACTTTGGTGGCGATCTCGGTCTCCTCATCCGTGAACAGCCGTCCCTGCTCGAGCCTGGCGCCAAAGGCTCGCAGCGCGCTCGCCGATACGAAATTGCCGACGAGCCGCTCGGGCGTCGATGTGCCGGTGAGATTCACGCTCTGGCCGCGGATGGCTCCGATCTCGTCGAACGTATGGTTCTGCTTGCGCCAGTCGACGTAGTCCGCGTAGACGACGCCTTGATTGCGCTCGTCGCCCTGCGTGCCCCACACGAGCACGAGCCGATCCGGGTGGTCGTAGGGGAGCGGGCGGAGCAGCACGGCGTCGACGACGCTGAAGATCGAGGTATTCGCGCCGATGCCGAGGGCCAACGTGAGCGCCGCGACTGCGGCGAAGCCCGGCCGCCGCAGCAATCCCCGAAACCCGAATTTGAGATCGTGCATGAGGATATCCATATCTTCCCTCGGCGGCGGTGTAGGTGCGAAGCGGCGTTCGTGAAGCCATTGGCCGGGCGCGGTGCGCACGAGGTCGAATACGAGCGATGCCGACTCGCGGAGAGCGGCCGCGCGGCCGCGGGCCTTTGCCGCGCGCATCCGCGCGCGAGCGAACTCGATGATCTCGTCGCCGAATCGCTCACGGAAGCGCGGTGGCAGCAGGGCCATGGCGACACGATAGCCGCGCTCCGCGCTACTCTTTCGCATGATCAGGCGACTCCGGGGCCGCGGAGGAGGCGCTTGTCCTGGGCGGCGCGAACCAGCCGGCCGAGGCGCTGCAGCTCGAGGTCGAGCACGCGACGGCCGAACGACGTGATCCGGTAGTAGCGCCGCCGTTCGTCGTCGCCCGCGGCGCGGCGGCGAGGCGTTGCCTCTTCGATCAGCGCCGCGCGGAGCATGCGCTGGATGGAGCCGTAGAGCGTTCCCGGGCCCATGCGCACGTCTCCTCCGGACACCGTCTCGATATCCTGTGCGATAGCGTAGCCGTGGCGGTCGCCGTCGGCGAGGGCGAGCAGGATGTGCAGCACCGCGGGCGTGAGCGGCAGTTGGCTGTGTGCATCGTGCGAGCGCATGGCCCTACTATATCCGTAACGGATATATGCCGCAAGCGCGCGGGGGTTGAAGGGCCGTGATCGAGGACCGATGCCTGGGTTCGCTACATGGACAGCCCCGGGACGCGTCCGTAGCTTTTCCACTCCGTTCTCACCTCGACCGTCCAAAGCACGACGGAGTATCGAATGCGCTTCGCTCCCACAGGGCGCCGCCTGGGCGCCGCCCGCCTCCTGCTGATCGTCTTTGCTCCGGCACTGCTCGCGCAACAGCCGGCACAGCGCCCGTCCGCAACGAAGCAGATGCAGCCAGCCGATCTCAAGGCCTGGAAGAGCATCCGCCAATCAGTGCTGTCGAACGACGGCAAGTGGTTCGCGTACGTGCTGGCGCCGAATGAGGGAGACGCGTCGCTGGTAATTCGCTCGACGGGCGCCGACGCGAAGGAGATGAAGTTCGCAATCGGCGACCCCACGGGCGACGGGAGAGGCGGCGGCGCCGGCGGCGGCCGCGGTGGCGACGGCGGCGCTGGCGCGTCGCTCGCCATGAGTGGCGATTCGCGCTGGGTGGCGTTCACGATCTACCCCGCGAGCGCGGGGCGCGGTGGCCGGGGTCGCGGCGCCGGCCGCGGCGCGGCGGGCAGCGCGACACAGCCAACGGGCGCGGCTACGCCGGCCCAGAACAAGGTCGGATTGGTGAACGTCGCCACCGGCGAGAAGAAGGAGTTCGACAGGATTCGACGATTCGCGTTCAACGGTGACAAGCCGACGTGGATCGCGATGCAGACCTACCCGCCGGCATCCGACCAGGCGGCGGGAAGCGCGGCGGCCGCTCCCGCGGGACGGGGCGGCAACGGCGCGGGCGCCGCGCCGGCGAACCGAACGAGCGGCACCGACCTCGTGCTGTACAACCTCGCGTCGGGCGAAGCGGTGAACGTCGGCAACGTCGCCGAATTCGGCTTCGACGACACGGGCGAATGGCTCGCCTATACGATCGATGCCCGAGATCAGATCGGAAACGGCGTACAACTGCGCAACATGCGCACGGACGTCGTGCGCGCCATCGACTCCGATCGCGCGCTGTACCGGCAGCTGGCGTGGGCCGACAGCTTGCCCGCGCTCGCCGTGCTGCGCGGCCGCGTCGACTCCACTGCCCACGACACGATCTATTCGGTGGTGAGCTTCACGAGCCTGGCGGCGCCGGCGGTCAAGAAGTCGGTGTTCGACGCCGCCGAGCGGCAGGACTTCCCGCGCGGCATGCGGATCGCCGCCGAACGAGCGCCGCACTTCGCCGACGACCTGTCGGCCGTGTTCTTCGGCATCCGCGAAGCCAAGCCGGCCGACCGCACCGTCGCGGGCCGCGGCAGCTCCGTCATCCAGGCTGGCGCGCCGGGCACGGGCGGCACGATCAATCAACCGCGCGTCAACGAGGCGCAGGAAGAGAATCCCTCTCTCATCCTCTGGCACGGCAAGGATCCACGCCTGCAATCGCAGCAGATCGTTCAGGAAGCGCAGGATCGCGCCTACAACTTCCTGTCGGAGTACCGTTTCGCGGACAACAAGTTCGTGCGCCTGGCGGATGAGCAGCTGCGCAACGTCGTGCTCACCGGCCACGATCACTACGCGTACGGCACGGACACACGGGACTACGATCTGGAGCAGAGCTACAACGGCCGCGCATTTCAGGACGTGTACGGCGTCGATCTGGGGACGGGCCAGCGCAAGCTGCTGCTCAAGAAGCACATCGCGTCCACCCTCATGCCGTCGCCGACCGGGCGTCAGATCCTGTTCTGGAGCGACGACGCACAGTGGTCGGTGCTCGATGTGGCGACGGGGGACAAACGGGTGATCTCGAGCGGCGTTCCCACCGTGTTCGCCGACACCTCGGATGATCACAACAACATCGTTACGCCGCCCGTGCCGCCGGTCGCCTGGACCAGGGATGGCAGTGCGGTACTCGTGTCCGACGCATTCGATATTTGGAAGCTGCCGGTCAGCGGTTCCGGGGGTGGGGGGGGCGCGGCGACGAATCTCACGGTCGACGGCAAACGAAATCAAATCCGCTATCAGCGCCTGTATCCGTTCGGCGGTGCCGGGCGGCAGGCGACGGGCGGGGGTGGTGGTGGTGGGGGTGGGGGTCGAGGCGGACGTGGTGGCGCGGGCTTCGCCGACGGCGTGGACTTGTCACAGCCGCTCTACATCTCGATGTACGGCGAGTGGAACAAGAAGGAAGGACTGGCGCGCGTGGACGCGGCGAAGCCGGGCGCGCAGCGACTGCTGTGGGACGACGCGAAGTACGCATTCCAGAAGGCCAAGGATGCGGACGTGTTCTTGTTCACGAAGCAAACCGCGATCGACTACCCGGACTACTACGTCGCGGGCGCTGACCTCACCAAACCGGCGACGTCCGCTTCGGCGATGAGCGCGGCGCGGCGGCTCACCGACGCCAACCCGCAGCAGAAGGAATTCAGCTGGACGAGCGGTGTCCGGCTCATCGATTACACGAGCGACAAGGGCGACAAGCTGCAGGGCGCGCTGTACCTGCCGGCGAACTACGAGCCGGGGAAGAAATACCCGCTGCTCGTGACGATCTACGAGAAGCGGTCGAACCTGGCGCACTCGTACGTGACGCCCAACGAGACGAGCACGCCGAACCGCAGCATCTACACGAGCCGCGGCTATGCGGTGCTCGATCCGGACATCGCGTACCGCGTGAACGATCCGGGCATGTCGGCGGTCTGGTGCGTGATTCCAGCCGTGAAGGCCGCGATCGCGACGGGCATGATCGACTCGGCGAACGTCGGATTGTGGGGCCACTCGTGGGGTGGCTATCAGACGGCCTTCCTCGTGACGCAGACCCACATCTTCAAGGCGGCGATCGCCGGCGCGCCGCTCACCGACATGGTGAGCATGTACGGCTCCATCTACTGGAACTCCGGCGGCGCGGACCAGGCGATCTTCGAGTCGAGCCAGGGACGGTTCAAGGGCAACTACATCGACAACTACGACGCCTATATTCGTAACTCGCCCAACTTCCACGCCAAGGACGTGACGACGCCGCTGATCATTCTCGCGAACGACAAGGACGGCGCCGTCGACTTCAATCAGGGCATCACGTACTTCAACACGCTTCGCCAGATGAACAAGAACGTGATTCTGCTCGAGTACGTGGGCGAGAATCACGGTCTGGCGCGGCCGATCAATCAGAAGGATTACGCGATGCGCCAGAAGGACTGGTTCGACCACTACCTGCAGGGTGCGCCGGCGCCCGATTGGATGACCAAGGGCATTCCGCGCATCAAGATGGACGAGTATTGGCAGAGCCTGAAGGCGGCAGATCGCCCGATCGTACCCTGAGCCCGGCGCGCGCCCGCCTGACGGGCGCGCGCACTGACACCTCACTCACCCGATGACCACCGTCCCCACGCAAGCTGTCGAAGTTGAAGAGCCCAAGGATCTCGGGCTCGGCTCCGTGGTCGGCGGTGCCAACGAGAAACGGCTCCTCAATCGCGACGGCACATTCAACCCGCGCCGTCGCGGACTGCCGTTCCTCTCGTCGCTGAGCGTGTACCACTACATGCTCACGATCGGTTGGCCGCGATTCTACGCGATCATTCTTGGCGGATACGTCGCGGCGAACGCCGTGTTTGCGATGATGTACCTTGCCCTTGGCGCCGACTCGCTCATCGGCGAAAAGCCGTCGGCCATGGGCGGCGCATTCTGGCGGGCCTTCTTCTTCAGCGTCGAGTCGTTGTCGACGATCGGCTACGGCAACGTGACGCCGAACGGCATGCCCGCGCACTTCGTGATGACGCTCGAGTCGCTGGTCGGACTCCTCGGGCTCGCGCTCGGCACCGGTATTCTGTTCGCGCGCTTCTCGCGCCCGACGGCAGCGCTCCTGTTCAGCGACAAAGCCGTAGTCGCGCCGTATCACGGAATGACGGCATTCATGTTCCGGGTGACGAACTCACGCACCAATCAGCTTGTCGAGCTGGAGGCCAAGGTGTTGTTCAGCCGCATCGAGGGTACGGTGCGCAAGTACGATCAGCTCACCCTCGAGCGCTCGCGCGTCACGTTCTTTCCGCTGAGCTGGACGGTCGTCCATCCGATCAACGAGAAGAGCCCGATGTTCGGAATGACGCACGAGGATTTCGTCGCGAAGGACGCCGAGTTCCTGATCCTGCTCACCGGCACGGACGAGACTTTCTCGACGACCGTCCACGCGCGGTCGTCCTACAAGCCAGACGAGATCGTCTTCGGGTACCGGTTCGTGAATATCTACAACCCGATCGACGAAGAGGGCGTAGTGAGCATCGACGTTCACAAGCTCAGCGACGTCGAGATCGCGGACGAAAACGACTGGTCTGAGACCACGACCTGGCACCACACCGGCCATTTCGCCGGGTACTCGCCGCGCAAGCGCTGACGAGCTATTCCGTTCCGGTGCTTTCTCGGGGCTCGACCGACGGCGTGAACTCGTCGTCTCCCGGCTCGCTGCGCGCCTCGCGGAGCCTGGGTCCTGTCTCGAGGACCTCCTTGCAACACGCGGCCAGCACCGCCTCGAGCGCTTCGATGCCGTCGTCGGTCGCCTCGAGGAACAGGTCCTTCACGACCGACTCCGCCCGCTCGAGCTGATTGACCAGCATTCTGGCGTGGACCTTGGTCGGCATCACCCCGCAAACCTTGGGGGTCGCACGATTGCCGATCGGTCTGCGCAGCACGATGACCGCGCCGCGCTTGCCTGGCTGGGTGAAATAGTCGGACGGCTTGCCCGTCCGTTTTTTTCGCGCCGGTTTTCCCTTACGTGCCGGTCGTGCCATGTCGCTCCGATCTCATGGGGTTGCCAAGTGAACAATACATCGCGTCCGTTGACCGTGCGCCACCCCACTGGCCCAGCTGTCTCGCAACGCCGACGACTTGCCTGTGCGGTGGGTCACCGAGCCCCGGCCCCGCCCCGGCTCGGCCGGGCCCAAGCGTAAACCCGGGCGTGCTCGGACGCTGTCACCAAGAGTGCATCCGATCGTTAACTTCAAGATGTCGCCGCTCGGCCCGTCCCTCCAATTCTCCACCTCACTCCTCTCGGAGCCATCGCATGGACGACAAGCAGTTGGCCAAGCTCGTCAAGAAGACGGTGGCGAAAGCCTCGAAGCCCAAGGTCCCGCCTCGTCGCACGTACGATTCCACGCTCGACGTCACTCGTCGTCCACAGTCCGAGCAGGACACCGAGGCTGCCGAGCTATTCGAGATCATGAAGAAGCGCGACTTCTAGCGCCGGAAGCTATCCGCGTTTCGGTGTGATGCCAGCCGCGTGCCCCACAGAATCCGTACACGGCTGGGGCAAGTTCGGACTGTCGAATGTGGCACCCCAGGGTCATGTTGGATGACCGGTCGTCGCCTGCGGCGTGGCGTGGCAGGCGACCGGCGCATATGACGCCACGGGCACACGAGTGGTTGTAGTGATGGAATCAGTGAGCCCCTTCATACTCCGCGGACCTTCGAGCTCCATTTACCCGTAAGCGAGCACATGAGCACGGCCACTATCATTCGCCCGGGCGCCGACGAGCATTCGGCCTATTTCGGCAGGTACATCGAGAAGGTCCCGGACGGCGACATCGTCGCACTGCTTCGGGATCAGATCTCCGAGACCTGCGCGCTTTTGCGACGTGCTGGCGGCCAGGCCGATTTCGCGTACGCGCCCGGCAAGTGGACGGTGAAGCAGGTTGTTGGACACATCTCCGACGTAGAGCGGGTAATGGCCTTCCGCGCGCTCTGGTTCGCGCGGAACGATCAGACCCCGTTGCCTGGATTCGACGAGAACCAGTGGGTCGACGACTCGGACTTCGCCTCGCGGACGCTGGACGATCTCATCGACGAGTTCGAAGTGGTGCGGGCCGCGACGGTGCAACTCGCGACGCATCTGGACGCGCGCGCCCTGGCGCGCCGCGGCACGATGAACGGGAACCCGGCGACGCCGCGGGCACTGCTGTACATCATCGCCGGCCACGAACGCCATCACGTGGCGCTGTTTCGCGAGCGGTATCACCTGCGGTAGTTGGCACGAAAAGGTCGCGCATCGACCTGAAAAGGGGGACGGACAAATGATGCGCCTATGGGCCGAGTCATACGCGAAAGTGCCGCCGGCGATGCCGAGCGCCGCACTGAGCGTGATCGTGCATGCCGCATTGATCACCGGTTGGGTCATCGCGACGTTGCCGGGCGAGGGAGTCGTCCCCGAAAAGTTCGAGAATCGGGTGTACTACATCCCGCCGCCGGACCGCGTACCCGCACAACCCGGATCGCGAGAAGCGATTCACTACATCGCCATGACGCCGCCGCCCGGGCCGGGAGCCGGCGAAGGGCCGCACACGGTGGGCGACGCGCGTCCGACGGCAAAGCTGGACGAGACCGTGGGCGATCGCGCCCGCGATACCGTGACCGCGCCGGCGGTGCCTCCGTCACCCGGGCAGGATTCGGTGTACTCGGTGCTCGAGGTCGACGTCGCAGTGGTGCGCTCGGCCAGCAGCGCCGCGCCGGCGTACCCGCTCGCGATGTTGAAGGCTCACATCAGCGGATCGGTCAAGGCGCAGTACGTCGTGGACACCACGGGCTTTGCCGACACGAGCTCGCTCCGGGTGATTACGGCGACGCACCAGGACTTCGTGACGTCGGTGCGCGAGGCGCTGCCCTACATGCGCTTCGAGCCGGCGCGGATCGGAACGATGAAGGTTCGCCAGCTCGTCGAGCAGCAATTCAGCTTCAAGATCACCACCGATACGACGGCCGCGAAGACGGCGAGTCGAAAACCGTGAAGCACACCGTTCGACTCAAGGCGGGCGGCATCATCGTCGGGCACTCGGAGCTCGAGCATGCGGACCGCGGTGTCGGTCGTGCGTGGGGCGCATTTCGCCCGGGGATGGGCTACGAGCTGGTGCAGCCGGTCTTTCAACTTTTCTCGCAGGCGGTTCCGCGGAACGGCGGCGCGCGTGACGAGGCGCAGCTGGCCCGCTATCACGGTGCGCGCGACGCGCTCGGTCTCGAGCTGGTGGACGGCGCTGGACGGCCGATCCGCACGACGACGATCCACATCGTCGATTACGGCGCCAGCGACGACGGCGAAGTGATCCAGCTGGACGTTCTAATCAAGGACGACGAGTACTGGGAGCGCCGGCGCGCGTAGCCGGCTATTTGGACCGCACCATCGTCCGCGGCGCGCCGCGCTCGGCGTTCGCCGCGCGGATCGAATCGAGCAGCGCGATGAAATGCTGGAGGTCGCGCGCGGACAGTGACGCGACCACCTGTTCGTCGGCAGCGTCGACGAGCGGATCGATCTTGTCGAGGAGACGCCGGCCCTCGGCCGTGGCGTAGCAGAGCACCTGACGGCGGTCGGGGCCACGATCGCGGCGGATGAAGCCGGACTCCTCCAGCTTGTCGAGGATGCGCGTGATCGTCGTTCCTTCCTCGATCATGCGTTCGCGAATCGCCAGCGTGGCGATACCGGCAGACTCGGCGCCGCGGATGATGCGGAGCGCGTTGTACTGCGCCGGGCTCAGATTCCACGGTTCGAGCACGCGGCCGATGGCGCGGCCGACGACGGAGGCGGTGCGGAGCAGCGCGATCGTCGCTTCCTGCCTCCGCGAGCGGAACGGCCTCGTTTGGCGAATCTCTGATTGAACGGACACGGTTCGCATATGGCCTGGGGAGCGGCGAGCAACGTCACCATGGCCATTGCACGGCGATGCGGTTGCCGTGCAATGGTCATGGCGCGGAGTCTATCACGCCGCCACGGCTTTGGGCAGCAGTTCGACACCGCGACCATCGGCCTTCCACGCCTCGAGGCCGCCCTCGAACACGCTGACGTTGGTGAAGCCGAGCGTGGCGAGCTTGGCGCCGGCGTCCTTGCTGTTGGGGCATGATACGCCGCTGCAATACACGATGATGCGGGCGTTCTTGTCGATGTTCTGCGCCGACGTTTCGCGCCCGACGCGATCGAGCGGCACCCAGCGGGATCCGGCGATCAACTCTCCGCCGAAGTAGTCCGGGGTGAGCACGTTCCAGAAGTGGTCGACGTCACCGGCGCGCAGGGCCCGGGTGAGGTCGTTGACGGTGATGACGCGGGGGTTCTGCATGATCTCCTCCATGAGTGTTAGGGCAATAGTTGCTATGATAGCTATACGCGAGGAGTTCGGCAAGTCGGACAGGGAACAAGTTGTCGTCGTGGCCGCTTCGGGCGAGCGTACGTCCACGTATGCCCCGGTCGCCGCGCACGCGGGTGCGCGGAACTTGCAACGGCCGGGGACGGTTCAATCCCTCCGGAGCTTCCATGCGCAAGACCTGCTTGGCTGTATGCACCATGCTCGTGATTCACGTCACGTCGGCGGCGGCACAGATCGTCATCGTCGACCGCCCGAGCTTCAACGACGCCGCGACTTTCCTGGCACTGTCGCGCACACCTGTGGGCGGCTTGCCGCCGATCGCCACGAGCACAATCCTTGGCGAGGTTCAATCGGGTGTGGCTCTAGCGCTTCGCTATGGGCACGTTGGCGGAGGCGATCTCATACTCGGGCCCAATGGCGAGGAAGTGTCTCTCAACAACTTCGGCGCCACGGCTGTGCTGCCGCTTGGCACCGGGTCGACGATGTCGCTGACGGCGGGCGTATCTGCACCTACCCAGGGATCGAGCGCGCTGATGTTGTCGATCGGCGGTGATACACGGCTCACGGCGATGCCGCTCAGCGACACGCGGAGTGGGATGCGACTCAATGTTGGTTTGAACGGCGAGCTCGGATACGGGAAGCCCAGTGAGGCTACACTCGTGGCAGGATCAGTCGGGCTGCCGATCTCGCTCGTGTCGGGCAGCGGGCCACGCGATGCGATGCACATCGTGCCGTTCCTGACGCCGGCAATCACGTTCTCGAGCTTCGACCCCGACGATCCTCGATTCGAGAATGAAAGCGGTGTGCACTTCATGCTCGGCGGGGGCCTGGGCATCTACAACCGCACGAGCACCGTCGCGTTCAACGTCGGCTTCCAGTACATGGCGATCAGCGGCGCGACCACGCAGTTCGGAATCGCGCTCACGCTCGGCGGGCGCTGACCGATGCGCCATCGGGCCGGGGGCGGATCTCGCCTTCGGCCGCGCCGCGCGCGAACAATCTCAGTCGCGCTGACCAGCCAGCAGCGCCTCCAGCCGCTCGACGAGCTCCGCTTGCGCGGGGTTCATCTTGTGCCGCGCCGAAGACGCGTCGAACCACTCGCAGCGATCGACTTCAGGGTAGGTGATCCATCGTCCGGAACCGCGCGGCCACTCGGTGCGACCCGAGTTGCTGATGATCGCGGTCGCGTCGGCGTCACCTTCCCAGGCCCAGGCGTGCACCGTCTTGCCGGCCTTCTGCTTGACCGAGCCAAGCGGAATGAAAGGCGGGTTGGGAATGATGCCGGTTTCCTCGACGAACTCGCGGTGCGCCGCGTCGAGGATGTCTTCATTGGGTTCGACGATGCCTTTTGGGATCGTCCAGGCGCCCGCGTCGCGATTCCGCCAGAAGGGACCGCCCGGGTGCGCCAACAGTACCTCGAGCCCTTTTTCGGAGCGACGGAACAAGATCATCCCGGCGCTCACCGAACCGTGCGAGCTCACGCGCTCACGCTCGCCGGATCGGTTGCCGTCGCGCGCTCGAATGGAAGCTCCAGCGCCTGTCCCGCGGGGAGCGCGCGCCATCGCGCAAACAGCTCGGCACGTACCGCGCGAATACGCGACATCTCCGCTTGTGTGATCACACGCGCCGGCCGAGGAACGCGGTGCTGCTCGTAGTAGCTTCGAATCTTTTCCTCGAGGCCGTCCGCGTCGTCGATGACGCCAGTCGCGCGCTCGAGATCGAAGAAGCCGACAATCAACTCGGCGAAGCCCGCTTCCTCCTGCATGAGCTCCTTGCTGGACCGCTTGCCGAAATCCGAGAGATCCCAGCCGTCGGCGAGGAGACCGAAGAAGGCGCGGCGGAACCCGAGCACCGTTTCAACGGAATAGTGCGTGAGATCGTGGAGTGGAAAGAACCGACCGAGCTGCCCATCCTGCCGCTGCCACGTGGTGGTGCCGTCGGCGCGTACGGCGGACAATGCGGCGGAGCCATCCGACTTCTTCTTGATGCGAATCAGGAGCTCAGGCATGTGCGGATCGTCCGGAGTATCTCGCTCGGCGATGGCGGCGTTCCCAAACGTGGCCGATGACCAGACCGACCACGGCGCCGACGAGGCCCCCCGTCGTCGCGCCGACGACGGTCGCAACCTCGAAGTCGAGCAGCCCGCGTGAGATCACGCCTCGACGCATCCCGAACAATACAGTGGACCAGGTCGCGGCGCCCCACCAGAGCGCGCCGAGCACGCCGAGGCCGACGGCGAAGCCGTTGATCAGCGCCGCGCGGCGTGGCTCGTAGAAGTCGTTCGCCAGCGTGCCGAGCCGCGCCTGCTCCCGTTGCCACGCATCGTCGCGCCACCAGCCGGCGCGCAGGACCAGCAGCGAGACGAGCGAAGCAGCTTCGGTGGCCCAGAGCGTCCGGGTCTGAGTTGCCGGCAGCATCGCGTGTTTCGTCTTTTGTAACAACAGGACGCTCGTGACGATCGCGAGGGCCAGCCAGGGGAGCCAGACACCGATCGCGGACCGGCTCCCCCGCGCGGTCATCTGCCGCTGTTGGTCGTCATGGTGGGCGGCGTCTGCCGTTCCCAGACGAACCGATGGAGGAAGTCGCTGCTCCGGCTGAAGATGTCGATCCAGCGGCTGTGGAGCATCGACTCGTGCACGTCGTCGGGGATGACGGTCAGGTCGTAGTACACACCGTGCGCCCGCAGCAGATCGACGAGGCCGACCATCTGCGCGAACGACACGTTGCGATCGTCGTCGCCTTGCTCGAGGAACACCGGCGACTTCCACGTATCGATGTGCGCGGCGGCCGACGACTGGTAGGCCAGATTGGTCGAGTCGAGCGAATTCCCATAGAGGTGCACGCCCGCCAGGTCCACGCCGGCCACGAAGATGTCCGAGTTTCGCGCCAGCGCCTGTGCCGTGAGCAGGCCGCCGTACGACAGGCCCCAGATTCCGACGCGTGCCGGATCGACGTCAGGACGGGACTGCAGGTATTTGGCGCCCGCCACGACGTCCTGATACTCGGAATTCCCACGACCTTCGGTGTTTGGCGCGCGGCGGAAGGAGTTGCCGTAGCCGATGCCGCTCCGGTAGTTGATCGACAGGACGACGTAGCCCTGGCTCTGCAGCCACTGATTGTACGCGTACGCCCAGTGGTAAAACTGCATGTAGTGATACGCGGGAAGCATCTGGCGACTCGGGCCGCCATGCACGAAGACGATCGCCGGCCGCTTTTCACCCGGCTTCAGATCGCGCGGGAGGAAAAGCTGATTATGAATCTCCAAACCATCCGCCGCCTTCGTGACGACGATCTCCGGCGTCACGTGGGCCGATTTCGGGAAGTCCTTGGACAGCGCGGGGTAAACGATCTTCGTCTCGCCACCGGCGGTGGGCACGATACCGATCGACGCCGGCTGCGACGGCCCGAAGTACAGGACGGCCATCCGCTTGCCCGACGCGAGCGGCGTTGGCGACACCTCGACGCCGCTGTCGGTGGAGATGCGCACCGGCGTTCCACCGGATGTGGGAACGGCCCAGATGTGGCGCTTCTCGATGTCCTGGGCATTGGTGCAGTAGTACATCGTCTTTCCGTCACGCGAGAACGCGGTCGTTACGAACGTTCGATCGGCGACGCTGTCGTTGATCAAGCCGTCCGTCGTGGTGAGCAGCACGGGCTCAGCGGTCGGGTTGTCGACGTTGATCGAGAAGTAGCGGTCCCACTCGTCGTTGGGGCGCTGCGCGGTGAAGACCACGGCGTCGCCGGCCCACGTGATCGAGGCGATGTTGCCGAACGTCCGGTCGGCGGGCTGATTGTGCCAGAACTCGTGCGCTTTTCCGGTGGCGACGTCGGCGACCATCAGCGAGATCGTGTAGCCGCCCGGGAACGCCGCTCGGTGCAATCCGTCGATGCGCACGGGCGTGGTGTCGTTCCCGCCTCCGAAGCCACCGCGGCCGCCGCGCCCGGCGCCGCGACCAGCCGCGGGCCCGGTCGGATTGCCGATTCCGCCGGTGCCTTGCTGCTGCTGCTGCCCGAACGGAGTCCCGGGCCGGCGAACGAAGGCGATCCGCTTGCCGTCGGCCGACCACGTGGGGCTGGCGTCGAAGTCGACGCTCGGCGACATGAACTCCACCCGTCGCGTCTTCATGTCGTACACGCCGATGAGCGAGTGATTCTCGCGCGTGCTGACGAACGCCAGCCTGGATCCATCCGGCGACCAGGCAGGATTGCTTTGCCGCCCCCACGCCTTGATGAGCGGCACGCCGCCGGTGTCGACGGCCGCGGTGTTGGCGCGCGCCACGCGCGCGTGATAGATCTGGCCATCACGCGCGAACACGACGTGCCTGCCGTCTGGTGAGAGCTCGGGTCCACCGCCGCGGCCACCGAAACCTTGCACGGCCTCGGTGTTGGCGATCGACGCAAGCCGCCAGGCGCCGCTACCGTCCGTCCGCGCCGCCCATACGGCCCGGTCGCCGCCGGCCGGATCGTGCGACGGGTTGGCGACCCAGCCCTCGCGATTCTGCGCCGATCCGCGAACGAAGATCGCGACCGTTCCATCGTCGGAGAGACGCACCGAGCTCACGTCGACGCCGTCGTCGGCGAGGAACCTCGTGATTCGCACCGCTCTGAAGTCGGGCGCCGCCGCGGTGTAGACGTTGCGCATGCCGCGCTCGTACACGACGTAGGCAATGCGATCAGCCTTCTTCGCGGCGCCCAGCTCGAGTGGCGACGCCGGAGACAGGAATTGGCCGATCGTGTAGCCGTCTGCGCGCTTGCCTGTCGTTACCGATCCTTGCGAGCTGCCGTTGCCGAAGGCGCGGGTCTGCGCGAGGAGGGGGAGGGGGAGGGGGAGCGCGAGCAACGAGAGGCAGGCGGCACCGAGCTGGATGCGACGGAAGTTCGACATGAAGACCCTCGAGGTACGGGCGGGGCGGGCGGAGTGGGCGCGGTGCGGGCACCGGCTTCCGGTGACAGGCATACCACGACAACGCGCGCCGGACGGGTGGCGTTGCGCGGCGTCCCTGATTCTGCTCGCCGGCCCCG
>DATJHY010000174.1:0-29661 GCA_035493635.1 Gemmatimonadaceae bacterium
ACAACGGGAACGTGTCGTTGTCGCCGACGGTCACGAGCACGCCATACGGCTCGACGGAGTTCAGGAGATCGGCGGCGAAGTCGCGCGTGTCGCGGTGGCCGGCGCGCGACGCCCAGTGCCAGTTCGCGAACAGCGGAACGATCGCGAGCGCGAGCACCGGCGCGCTGAATTGCAGCCCGCGCGACGTCGGGAGCGTGATCGAATCCCGCCCGACTTTCACGGTCTCGGTCCCGAACAGCGCCGCGATCGACTCCCACACATAGAGCAACCCGAGCGCGGCCCACACGCCCCACGCCGAGAAACTCCAGAGGAAGAAGTAGTCGCGGTCGCGAACCTCGTGCGGAGCCTGTGAGCCTGGATCCTGTGACGCGCCGAGCTTGAAGTTGAGGTAGTAGATGAGCAGCAACGTCATCGTGAACATCAGCGATCCGAAATACCAGAAGCTTCGCCGGTCTCGCTGGTAGTGCACCCATCCGCCTATCAGGCCGAGCACTAGGAACACCGCGGCGAACAGCGCCTGGGCGAACACGTGCACCTCGTGGGCGTCGCGGATCCACTGCCACTTGAAGTACAACCACCACATCCCGACCTGATCCACGAAGGACGCCTGCCGGTCGCCCAGCTCGGGCTTGCCGTACTGTCCGCGGTTGAAGTTGTACTCGAACGCGTCGAGCGTGCCTTTCGAGAAGGTGCACGACAGCTCGAGCTTCGTACGGCATGCAGTCGGCTCGCCTTCGTTGATGGCGGGGAAATACGCGGCGCGAATCGGCTGTGTGGCGAACGGCGTGAGTCCGAGCACGATCGCGGCCACGCAGGCGAGCAGCAGCTTCCAGCGGAAGATCGTTCGCGGGCGCCGCACGAGTACGGCGAGGCCGACCGCCGGCGCCGCGAGGAAGCCGGCCATGTGGTTGGAGTAGCCAAGGCCGAGCAGGTACGCCACCAGGACGAGAATCCGATCGGCCTTTCGGCCATCGGGATCGTCTGACCAGCGGATCATGAGCCACGAGATGATCGCGAGTCCGACGAGCGAAACCGTGTAGACCTTTTCGTTGACGACCGACTGATTCCACACCGTGAACTCGGTGGCGCCGATCAGCGCGCCGAGTGTGGCGCCGACGAGGCGCTGCCAACGCTGCGGAAACCAGCTGACGAGCACGCGCTCGGTGACGAGGAACCACATCCCGGCCGACGCCGCGCTGCAGATCGCGGCCAGGATGTTGATCCGCACGGCGACGCTCGACGCGATGGGCAGAATCGAGAACACTCGGCCGAGAATCACGAACAGCGGATTGCCCGGCGGATGCGGCAGACCGAGGGTGTACGCGGCGGCGATGTACTCGCTCGTGTCCCACATCGCCGTCGACGGCGCGAGGGTCACCAGGTAGAGCACGAGGATGACGAACGATACGATCAGGGCCGGCCAATACGACGGCCGATAGTCGAGCTCTGTGGTCGTTGCGGTGGTCGCCATTGCGATGTGAAACCGGGGTACACGGCAAGCGCCCCGCCTGGCAAGGGGGGGCGGGGCAGTCCTAAAACTTAGCCATTTGCGGGGGATTCGCGGCAGGGAGCGCTGCCTTCGATCGGCACGTCCAGGGCATCACAGTGTGCCGATGTGCTGCATCTTGAACGTGGCGACGGCGCCGACGACGCCGGCGGTGCCCGGGAGAGTACCAGGGACGATTTGCGTGGCGTCGACCGCGGGCCTGAACGCGCGGCGGCGCACTTCGGCTCGGAGCGGGACAAACAGCGCGTCGCCGGCCTGCGTGACGCCGCCGGCGACGACAACCACATCCGCGTTCAGAATATTCAAAAGGTTCGCGATGCCGGCGCCAAGGTAGCGGGCTGTGTCGCGAACGATCTCGCTGGCCACCGCGTCGCCCTTCTGGGCGGCGCGATAGACCGTCTCCGCGGTGATCGCCTCGAGGTGTCCGTCGACGAGCGACGGGAGAAGCGACGCCGTCTCCTCGCGCACCAGCACCTCGCGCGCGCGCGTCGCGATCGCGGGGCCCGACGCGTAAGCCTCGAGGCACCCGTAGTTGCCGCACTTGCAGTGACGGCCGTTGAGGTCGATGGTCGTGTGCCCGATCTCCCCCGCGACGTCCGACGAGCCGTGAAATAGCTTGCCGTCGAGAATGAGGCCGCCGCCGATCCCGGTGCCGATGGTCATCCCGATCACGTTCGTGGCGCCCTTCGCGGCGCCCTGCCACCACTCGCCCACCGTGGCGCAGTTGGCGTCGTTGTCGAGCGTGGCGGGGAGATTGAGCCGCTCGCCGATGCGGTCGCGAAGGGGAAAGTTTCGCCAGCCCAGGTTGGGCGCGACGATAACGAGGCCTTTGTCCCGGTCGAGCGGCCCGGGCGCGCCGATCCCGACGCCGATGAAGTCACGGCGCTGCGCCTTGGTCTGCTGAATCGTATCGAGTATGACGCCTTCGATGAGCCCGACGATGCGGTCCGCCACGCCTTCGGCGCCGACCTCCGCGCTCGTCGGGATCGACCGCATCGCGTGATGGTGCTTCCCATCGGCCGACATGGCGCCGACGACGATATTGGTGCCGCCCAAGTCGACCCCAATGATGTACTGATGTCGCTTTTTCGTGGGCATGATTCACGAAGTCCGCGGTGTGAGAAGGCCTCGCGCGATGCGGGCCACCTCGTCCGCAGTAATCTCGCGCATGCAGCGCCAATGTCCGAGGGGGCAGCGCCGCGGACCGTGGCGGTCGCACGGCCGGCACGCAAGCTCGTCACGGCCGACCACGGTCGACCGCTCCGCCAGCGGACCGAATCCGAACTCCGGGACCGTGGGCCCAAAGATCGCCAGTGTCGGCGTGTTCATCGCCGACGCGAGGTGGAGCGGCGACGAGTCATTGGTGACGAGCAATCGCGCGCGTCCGATGAGCTCCGCGGAGGCAAGGAGCGACAGCTTGCCGGTGGCGTCGATCGCGGAACCATCCGCTGCCGCGACGATCTCCATCGCGAGTGGCCGATCGGCGTCGGCGCCGACCACCACCAGCCGCGCCAATCCACGCAGCTCGCGCGCGAGATCGGCATAGTACGGCCACTGCTTGGTGGCCCAGATGCTCCCCGGCGCGAGGGCGATCGTGGGCTCGAGCGTCGAGCCGCCAATCAGCTCGTCGACCGCGGCGCGCTCGCGCGGGCCGGGATAGAGCCGCGGACGCAGCGTCGCCGCCGGCACGTCGCCAGTCGGATCACGCGTACCGAGTGACAAAAGCCGCGCGGCATGATGGATGTTGTCGATGGGCGGAATTCGCGTCGTGTAGAATGCGCGGCCCGCGGAGCTGGCAAACCCAACCCGTTCGCGAATTCCCGCAGCGAGCGTGAGGGCGCCGCTTCGCACGGAGCCCTGCGCGAGATACGCAGCACCATATCGAACTGTGCGGAGCCGCGCCGCGAGCCGGGTAAATCCACCGACGCCTCGATCGGCGCCGCGCTTGTCGTAGACGATCACCTCGCGCACGTCCGGATTGTTCTCGAGCAGACCCGCGGTGCGCGGCGTGGCCACCACGTCGACCGTTCCCGCCTTCGCAAGCCAGGCGATCAACGGCGTCGTGAGCACCATGTCGCCGAGGAACGAGGTTTGGACGACGAGGGAGGACATCTGGAGGGCTGGAGGGCTGGAGGGCTCGAAGGGTTCGCAAAAAGGGGTCTGACCCTATTTCCCGGGATTCTCGGATTTGGTTTCGCGTTTCCTCGATGCGCCGCATCGGGCTTTGGCGAGAGCCTGTCGGAGCGCGAGGGGTCGGTACGGCTGATGGGGTTGGAACAATTGGGACGCGGATTTGACGGATCGAACGGATCGAACCTCGCAGCGCGACAGTTTCGTCGCGCGAGAGCCGAAGGAGGCTTTGATTGGAACAGCCGCTCAGGAAGCCACCAGAAGCCAACCCGAGCGTCGGTTCCCAAGAAAAATTCGTCCGGGCGCGTGGCGATGCGGGCGCGCGTTCAGCGCGAGGAGCGATCCGTTTTTGTCCGTGCCATCCGCGTCAATCCGTTTCCAAAAGCAGTTGCGGTTGCCGGTACACACTAATCCACCTGAAGCACGGCCAGGAACGCTTCCTGTGGGATCTCCACGGCGCCCACCTGCTTCATGCGCTTCTTTCCTTCCTTCTGCTTCTCGAGGAGCTTGCGCTTGCGTGTGATGTCGCCGCCGTAGCACTTGGCGAGAACGTCTTTCCGCAGCGCCTTTACAGTCGTGCGCGCGATGACCTTGTTGCCGATCGCCGCCTGGATGGCCACCTCGAACAACTGCCGCGGAATCAGGTCCTTGAGCTTGTCGGCGATCTTGCGACCCCACTCGTATGCCTTGTCACGGTGGATGATCACCGAGAAGGCATCCACCGGATCACCGTTGATCAGCATGTCGAGCTTCACGAGATCGCTCTCGCGGTACTCGAGCATCACGTAATCCAGACTTGCATATCCGCGGCTGATCGTCTTGAGCTTGTCGAAGAAGTCGAGGATGATCTCGGCGAGCGGGAACTCCCAGTCGAACTCCACGCGTGTCGTGTCGAGGTACGTCATGTTCTTGTAGACGCCGCGCCGCTCCGTGCCGAGCGTCATGATCGGTCCGATGTACTCGGCGGGCGCCATGATACGCGCCTTGACGTACGGCTCCTCGATCCGGTCGATGACGCCCGGGTCGGGCATGAGGGCCGGGCTCTCGAGGAGCTCCATGGTGCCGTCCGTATGGTAGATGTGGTACTCCACCGTCGGCACCGTCGTGACCAGATCGAGATCGAACTCGCGCTCGAGCCGCTCCTGCACGATGTCCATGTGCAGCAGCCCCAGGAAGCCGCAGCGAAAGCCGAAACCGAGCGCGGTGGACGTTTCCAGCTCGTAGTGCAGTGACGCGTCGTTGAGCTGCAACTTTTCGAGCGCGTCTCGGAGCGCTTCGTACTGTTGCGTATCCGTCGGGTAGAGGCCGGCGAACACCATCGAGTGCACGTCCTGGTAGCCGGGCAGCGGCGTGACGTGCGGCTTGCTGGCGTCGATGATCGTGTCCCCGGCGCGCGTCTCCTTGACCGTACGCAGGTTCGCCACGACGTAGCCGACTTCGCCGGGACCGAGCGACGGCGCCTGCACCTGGCGGAGCTGATAGTAGCCCACCTCGGCGACCTCGTATGCCTGGCCAGAGCCGGCTGCGAATTTCACCTGCATCCCGGGTTCGATCGTGCCATCCACGACGCGCACGCTGGCGATGGCGCCGCGGTAGCGGTCGTAGTAGGAGTCGAAGATCAGCGCGCGGAGCGGGGCGCTCGGATCACCGCGCGGCGGTGGGACGCGCGCGACTATCGCCTCGAGCAGCTCGGCGATGCCGATTCCTTCTTTGGCACTCACGAGGAGGATGTCGTCCGGATCCGTCCCGATGAGGTCCTGCACCTCACGCTTGCGACGCTCCGGTTCGGCGCCCGGGAGATCGATCTTGTTGAGGATCGGAATGATCTCAAGGCCGGCGTCCATCGCGAGAAAGAGATTCGACAGCGTCTGCGCCTGGATGCCCTGCGACGCATCGACCACGAGGATCGCGCCCTCGCACGCAGCGAGAGAGCGCGAGACCTCGTACGTGAAGTCCACGTGCCCCGGCGTGTCGATCAGGTTGAACTCGAACTGCTCGCCGTTGCGAGCCGTGTAGCCCATGCGGACGGCGTTCAGCTTGATCGTGATGCCGCGCTCGCGCTCGAGGTCCAGCGTGTCGAGGACCTGATCCTTCATCTCGCGCTTCTGCAGCGTGCCGGTCGCCTCGATCAGGCGGTCGGCAAGCGTCGACTTGCCATGATCGATGTGGGCGACGATGCAGAAGTTGCGGATATGATCGAGCTTCACAGCAGACTCGGCGGGGGACGAATGGATGCGCGGATGCCGCCTGAATATAGCGGCGGCGTGGCGCTCCGAACCGGCGACGAGTGCCGAAAAACGAGAGCGCCCGGCTGCCGACGCCGGGCGCTCCTACCTCGAGCCGAGCAACGCGCGACGCGTCGTCGAATTACGACGGGTCCTTTGCCGGTGGCGGCGTTGGCCGTCCGCCGCCAGAGGATGACGATCCGGATGAGGACGATCCCGAGGACGACGGCGGTGGCGAGCTGCGAGACGACTCGACGTGCGGCGCCGGAGCGCTGCGCGGCCCCTCGGTTCTCGGCGACTCGACGCGCGGCGACTCTGTTCTCGGCGATGGGGATGCGCCGCGCGGGCTGTAGTCCCGCGGACTGTCCATTGGTGCCGGACGGCTGTAGCTACCTGCGCGAGATTCGCCGCTTTGCGATTCGATCCGCGGGCGGTCTTGCATGGGCGCTGGTCTCGACCGGATCGTACCGTCGTCGCGGCTCATCTGCGCACGCGACGATCCGCTGCGCTCGTTGTCCCAGCGGCGTCCGGTCATCTCCTGGATGGTCGGGCGATTTCGCTCGAGGCGGCCGCCGTTGTCCACGACGGGCTCGCGGCCCCGCGGTTGCCTGCCTGGCTCGTCGGCTGACAGCAAGCCGCGCTGCCGATACTGTGGCGAGGTCTGGGCAATGTTGCTGCCGGTGCCAGCGTCGCTCGCGGTGCCGTCCGCGGGCATGGAATGTCGCGGGGTATAGCGCGGCGTGATCGGCGATCGCCCGTGATCGAGATCGAAGCGCCGAAGTTGGGTCTCCGGGCGAGATGGCACTCCCTGCGCGATGGTGAAGCCCCAACGGCCGTATGCCGGCGTCGTGTAGTAACACCCGCCAACGGGGTCGTACCGATAGTACTGCCCGCGGTACGAGAACGAGTAGCCGTAGGGATAGAACCCGAAGAACGTTGACCTTACGTCGAACGGGGACGAGATGAAGCCGAACGGCTCGTATCCCGAGCAGTATCCGTAGCCAAACGCAGACGAGCCGTACCCGTTGCCGGCATAGAGGCTCTGCGTATCGGAGTAGCGGGCGAACTTCACCGTGTAGGCCTCGCGATTGCCGCCGGCCAGAACGGAGGCAAGCTCGTAGATCGCGCTACGCGGATCGCGCATGAGCTGTTCATTAGTAAGCTCGAATGCGTCCCACGTTCCGCCGGTGGCGAGCTGGTCGAAGCGCATCGGCCGCCATGCGGCGATCGCAAACACGTACCCAACCGCACCGTCATAGGAGTCAGGCGTGCGGAGCCCGTAGCGGAACATGGTCGTGTAGCGATAGCGGAACGCATCGGTGAAGCCCGCGAAGAACTCCGCAGTCTGATAGCTTCGGTGTCCGTGGACGAACCCGTCATCGGTGGGGTCCGTGGGGAACACGACGCGCACGACGCCGTCGGCGTCGATCTGCCCGATGAGGACGTAGGCGTCGTCCTCGAGATTGAAGTGCGCGCGAACCCGGCGTGCACCAACCGACGCGGCGTTACTCAGCTCGGCGTAGACCGAGATACGTGGGCCCTGTCGATCGGCGACTGATTGAGCAACCACTGAATCGCGTTCGCTCGCGCTGAGGCGGCGGAAGCTAGTGCTCTGCGGGGGCGAATCGCCGTTGTCGAGCAGCGTGCCAATACCTTGAGATGGAATGCAGGCGCCGGCGGTGAGCAGGACACCGGCGGTGACGGCAAACACCCGACGACGCGACATAGCGCGGCTCCGAATGGGTTCGATGTATACAATTAAGCATACATCAGCCCGATTACGCAAGAGGGACAACCCCGTGCAACCGGTAGTGCTAAAGATGTACCCCGACGACGAGCCGGGCTAGGGTAAAACCCGCACCCGTTTAGCTTTCCCTCCTCGATGGAAAGTACTCGCGCCCGCCGCGCCGACCTGTTCGACCCAGCCAGCCTAGCTGCCCTGGGGCGCATCGAAATTGTCGCCCGCTGGATCGTCGACGGGTTCATGAGCGGACTCCACCGGTCGCCTCGCAAGGGCTTTTCGGTCGAATTCGCCGAGTACAGGCCGTATCAGGCGGGAGACGATCTCCGCTACATCGATTGGAAGATCGCCGCGCGCTCCGACCGATGGGTCATCCGCCAGTACGAGGAGGAGACCAACCTCCGGGCGAGCATCGTGCTGGACGTGAGCCGCTCGATGGTCTGGACGGGCACCAGTCTCCCGTCGTTTGCGAGGGTACCGGGCGCAGCGGAGCGACTCACCAAGCTTGCATACGCCGAACGCCTCGCGGCCGCGCTCGCGCTGCTCATGCTGCGCCAGCGCGACGCGGTTGGCCTGGTCCGGTTCGATGACCGCATCCGGAGCGCGATTCCGCCTCGCATGCGCCACGGCCAGTGGCGCCGGATCATCTCCGCGCTCGAGGAGCAGGGAAGCGGCCGCGCCTCCAGCGCCCCCGCCGCGCTGGACCAGGCGGCGCGGTTGATCAATCGGCGGGGATTAATCGTGCTCGTTTCAGACCTGCTGATGGACATGCCGGACGTCGAGCGCGCCCTGCGCGGGTTGCGGGCGGTGGGCCATGACGTGACCGTCCTTCACATCATGGATCCCGCCGAGCGCGAGCTCCCAGCGAGCGGCGAGGCGTTGTTCGTCGACCCGGAGACCGAGCTCGCCGTGCCGGCCAGCATCGCCGACGTTCGCGCGGCGTACAAGAACACCGTCGACGAAGTGATCGGCGAGTGGCGCTCGATGCTCGGCGGACTGGGCGTTGGCTACGAGGTGGTGTCGACAGACGAACCGTTCGGTGTGCCGCTCCGGCGCGCATTCGCCGCGCGCCAACTGCTGCCGTGAGTTTCCTCGCCCCACTCTATCTGCTGCTGGGCGGCGCCGTCGCCGTGCCGCTGCTGATCCATTTGCTGCGGCGGCGAATCGGCGTGCGGCTCGAGTTCCCCGCCGCTCGCTACCTGCTTCGCGCCGAGCGCGAGCACAGCCGCACGCTGCGTATTCGAAATCTCTTATTGATGCTCTTGCGAGTCGTCGCCCTGCTGGCGATCGCGGTGGCCGCGGCGCGACCGATCGCGCGCTGGCTGGGCGCGGGACACGCGCCGACCGCGCTGGCGATCGTGATCGACAATTCACTCAGCTCGTCGGCGGTCGTGAACGGCCGTCCGCTGCTCGACCAGTTCAAGACCATGGCGCGAGCGGCGTTGTCGTCGGCCACGCCGGCCGATCGACTCTGGCTCGTGACGATCGACGGGCACGTGCGCGGCGGCAGCCCCGCGCTGCTGCGCGACGAAATCGCCCGGCTCGAGCCGATCGACGGCGCCGGTGACCCGATGGCGGCGCTGTCCCGGGCCGCGACGGCAGTGCGTGGCGCCGGTCTCGAGGCGCGGCAGATCGCCCTTGTCACCGACGGTCAGGCCACGGAGTGGCAGCGCACGCCAGCCATGGCGGATGCCCAGCTTCTGATCTACGCACCAAGCGTGCGTCCGCCGGTGAATCACGCCGTCACCTTCGCCGAGGCGCGGCCGACGCGCTGGACGCCGCGCGGCTCCGTGGCGGCGCGCTTTCTCTCTCTTGATTCGACGACGTATCGCATGACGATCAGCGGACGTACGTTCGGGCGCGGAACCGCGGCGCCGAACGAAGAAGTCGTGGTCCGCGCGGCGCCGCCCGAGCGGGGTTGGGTGCCAGGCACCGTCGAAATCGAACCGGACGAGCTGGCAGGAGACAACGTTCGATATTTCGCGCTCTGGATCGGACCAGCGCCGGGCGTGAACAGCTCTCCTGGCGCGGGTCCCTTCGTGAAAAGCGCGATCGACGTGCTGCGATCCTCGGAGCGCGTGGTCGATGGGCGCGACATCGGCGTCGTCGCGGCCGATGAGGTGTCGTCGCTGCCGGCGTTGATCACGCCTCCAGTCGATCCCGTGCGCCTCGGCGCGGCGAATCGCGCACTCGAGCGAGCCGGCGTGCCATGGCGGTTCGGCGCACGCCGATCGGGCGAAACTTCGGTTCGCGGCACCGGCTTCGAGGGCGTCACCGTGACGGTACGCTATGATCTCGTGGCACAGGCGGGGGCCGCCGCTGAAACGCTCGCGGTCGTCGGGCAGGCGCCGTGGGTGGTCGCGGGGGGACGGTATGTCATCGTCGGGTCGCCCCTCAATCCGGACGCGACCAATTTCCCCGTCCGCGCCTCGTTCGTTCCGTGGTTGGGGGCCGTGCTGTCGGAGCGTCTCGTCGGCGAGCCCGGCCAGGTGATCGCGGCCGAGCCGGGCGCGCAGCTCGCTCGGCCGCGATGGGCGGACGCCATGGAAACCCCGGATGGTCAGCGCACCCCGCTGGGTGACGCGCTCGACGTTCCATCGCGCGCTGGGGCGTATTTCCTCACGCGCGATGCGCGGCGAGTGGGCGCGCTCGTCGTGAACGCCGATCCCAAGGAATCGGAGCTCGATCGGCTGACGGCGAATGCGCTCGGCGCGCGGTTGCATGCTGGGCGCACGCTGATCGCGCGCGATGCGGGTGATTGGAACGGGATGGCGTTCCGAGCGGCGGCTCGACGCTCACTCATCGAGCCGGCGCTCCTTCTTGCGCTGGGCATGCTGGTGATCGAAGCGCTCGTCATCGGCGCGCGGACCCGTCAGGTGGCCTGATGGCACTGGACGCGCTGCTCGACGCAATCGAGCGACTGCCGGCGTTTCAAAGAACTGTCAACACGCTTCCCGTTCCCGCGGGGCGGCTGCTCGTTGGCGGGCTCCCGGGGTCCGCCGACGCCGCGCTCGTTGCCGCGCTGGCGCGCCAGCTACCGACGCGCTTCTTCCTCGTCGCGGCGGACGGCGTCCCTGAAGCCGAGCGCTGGCTCGCCGATCTGGAGACGCTGCTTGGCGACACGCCGCTCGCTCTGTATCCGCCGCGCGAAGGCTTCGGCGAGACGGAACCGCACATGGAGATCGCCGGCGAGCGGGTCGAGACGCTCGAGCGGCTCACGCGCGGCGAGCTTCGCATTCTGCTCACCACGGCGCGTGCCGTCGCCGAGAAGACACGAATGCCGCGCGCGCTCAAGGACCTGCGCGTCGAGCTGCGCAAGGGCGCCACGCATCGTCTGAGCGAGCTGGCCGACCATCTCGAGTCGATCGGCTTCGATCGCGTGCCGATGGTGGACGACGTCGCCCAGTTCAGCATCCGCGGCGGCATCTTCGACGTGTACTCGTTCGGCATGGCCGAGCCGGTGCGCGCCGAGTTCTGGGGCGACGAGATCGTCGATCTGCGTCACTTCGACCTCACGTCGCAACGGTCGACCCGTGCTGTCGATTACGCGCTCGTGCTCCCCGTCGATGGCCACGTGAGCGAAGACGCCGGAGTCGCCGAACGCGGTTCGATCGCGTCGCTGCTGCCGCCGGACACTCTCATGGTGGTGCCGCGCGGCTCGCACATCGAGGCGGAGCTGCGGCGCACGTGGGCCGATGCGCAGCACCACATCGACCTGGCGCGGCGCCGCGGCGAGGATGCCCCCAACCGCGACGAGTTATTCGAGCCGCCCGAGACGACGCTCGCATCGCTCTCCCGGCTCGGTACGATCGACGTCGTCGACGCGACGACGGACGCCGCCGACGTCGTGTTTCCGCTCCGCCCGCCCGAGCCGATCGATCGCGACATCAAGCACCTCAAGCGACTGGTGCGTGATGGCACGCCGACGATCATTCTGTGCGACAACGAAGGCCAGTGCGAAAGGCTCGACGAGCTGTTGAGCGACGAAGACCGCAGTCCTTCGCCGGCCGCGCTGTCGATCGGCGTGCTGAACGGCGGCTTCGTGGTGGGAGGCGCGGCAGGGCGAGGGCCTCTTCGTATCCTGACCGACCACGAGATCTTCCGTCGCGAGCGGCGCATCCGACGCGCGCGGCGCTACGTGGCCGGCGCGGCGATCGATACGATGTCGCTCAAGCCGGGCGACTTCGTGGTGCACCTCGAGCACGGCGTCGGCATCTACCGTGGGATCGAGACGATCTTCGTGGGCCAGAGCACGATCGAAGTCGCCGTTGTGGAGTACGAGGGCGGCGACCGACTCAACGTGCCGCTCTACCGCATCGATCAGGTCGAGCGCTATCGCTCCTCGGACGACATCTCCGAGGACGCGCCGCCGCCGCGGCTGCACAAACTCGGTGGGCGGCGCTGGGCGCAGCAGCGGGACAAGACGCGCGTCGCCATCCAGGAGATGACGGTCGAGCTGCTCGACCTGTACGCGCGCCGAAAGATCGCGACGCGCCCTCCGCACGTGCCGGACACGCCGTGGCAACGACAGCTCGAGTCGGCGTTTTTGTTCGAGGATACACCCGACCAGCGCACCGCGACGACGCAAGTGAAGTCCGACATGGAGAGCACGCGGCCGATGGATCGTCTGCTCGTCGGCGACGTGGGCTACGGCAAGACGGAGATCGCCGTGCGCGCCGCCTTCAAGGCGGTCCAATCGGATCGCCAGGTCGCGGTGCTCGTGCCGACGACGATTCTCGCCGATCAGCATCTGCGCACGTTCAGCGAGCGACTCGCCGACTTTCCGATGCGCGTCGCGGCGCTCAGCCGCTTTCAGTCGGCGAAAGAGCAATCGGCGATTCTCGCCGAGCTGAAAGAGAAGAAGGTCGACATCGTCATCGGCACGCACCGGCTGCTCAGCCCCGACGTCGAGTTCAAGGATCTCGGCCTCATCGTCGTCGACGAAGAGCACCGGTTCGGCGTGAAGCACAAGGAGCGGCTCAAGCAGCTCAAGCTGCAGACCGACGTGCTCACGCTCACGGCGACGCCCATCCCGCGCACGTTGCATCTGTCGCTCGCCGGCCTGCGCGACATGACGCTCATGCAGACGCCGCCGCGCGATCGTTCGCCGGTGCTGACGTATGTCGAGCCGTCGGATCAGGGGCTGATCGAGGAAGGGATCTCGCGCGAGCTCGATCGCGGCGGCCAGGTGTTCTTCGTCCACAACCGGATCGAGACGATTCTGGCGGTCGCCGACCAGGTGAAGCGCATCGTTCCACGCGCGCGAATCGGCGTGGCGCATGGGCAGATGCGCGAACGGGAATTGGAGACGTGCATGCACGCCTTCGTCAACGGCGAGATCGACGTACTCGTTTCGACGATGATCGTCGAATCGGGCCTCGACGTGCCGAACGCGAATACGATGTTCGTGAATCGCGCGGATCAGTTCGGGCTCGCTCAGCTCTATCAGCTGCGGGGCCGCGTCGGTCGCTCGCATCGCCGGGCGTATTGCTATCTGATGGTGCCGGATTCGGGTGTCGACGCCGACGCCGAGCGACGGCTGCAGGTGCTGGAGCACCACACGGAGCTCGGCGCCGGCTACCGGATCGCGCTCAAAGACCTCGAGATGCGAGGAGCAGGCAATCTGCTGGGCGCCGAGCAGTCGGGCTTCGTGCACGCGGTGGGGTTCGACATGTACCTCCGCATGCTCGAGGAGACGGTGCGCCGGCTCATGTCGGGCGATGCGGCGCCCAAGCGGATACCGTCGGACGTGACGATCGACACGCCGAACTACCTGCCCGACGAATACGTCGCCTCGCAGGACGTGAAGATCGACATCTACAAACGCCTGGCGCGCATCGAGGATCCGCGTGATATCGAGGCGCTGCGAGTCGAGCTGCGCGACCGCTTCGGGCCGCTTCCCGCGCCCGCCGAGGCCATGCTCGCGCTCGCCCAGTTGCGGATCATCGGCGGTGCGTTGGGGATAGAAGGAGTCCTGGTGCGTGGTGACGAGGCGCGTATTACCTTTAGAGACTCTGCAGTACCCAAAGTCAAAGGGTTGTCCGCGGCCTTTCACGACGTGCAGTTCCAAGCGGAGGTCCGCCGCGCGGTTCCGCTGTCCCTCAAATTGACGCGCCTCGGCGGCGCCCCGATGCTCGACGGCCTCGTCCGCGCGCTGCGCGGCCTGATGTAGTCGCGTCATGCGTCGGTGGTTTTCGGTAGTTCGTTGGCTCGTCGGCGCTCGTCGGTTGTTCCTCCATTCCACTTTTCAGTATCCGATTCTCTCAATGCGCTCTCGTACATTCGTCGGTCTGGCGGCCGCGGCCCTCGTACTCACCGCCTGTGAAGGTCTCAAGGAAGCGCTGACTGCTCACGTGGACGTGGCGGCGCGCGCCGGCTCGCAGGAGCTGTCGGTGACGCGTCTCGGCGACCTGCTCGGCAACGCCAAGATCCAGGTTCCGGTCACGCGGGAAACGGCGGCGATCATCGCCGACATCTGGACCGGCTATCAGCAACTCGCCTACGCGGCCGCGCACGGTGACTCGCTCGCCGACAAGAAGGCGATCGACAAGGCCATGGAGCCGATGGTGAACGCCCAGCGCGTGAACCGCTTCATGGACTCGATCCAGAAGTCCTTCAAGGTCGACTCGGGCAGCGAGGCGGCGTACAACCAGGCCGCCGGCGGATTGCTCTCCGCGCGCCACATCCTGATCGGCTTCAAGAACCCAGGCGTGCCCGCGTCGCAGGCCGAAAAGGACTCACTCAAGAAGAAGGCGGATCAGGTCCGCACGCAGGTCACGGCGCAGAACTTCGCGGACATGGTCAAGAAGTACAGCACCGACCCGACGGCGGCGCAGAACAACGGCTACCTCGGCGTCTGGTCGAAGGGCCGGATGATCCCGGCGTTCGACAATGCGACGCAGGCGCTCAAGCCGGGCGAGATCTCGCAGCCGATCGAAACCAACTACGGCTACCACATCATTCAGCGCATGCCGTATGCGGACGTGCAGAAGGATTTCGCCGCGCAGTACGCGCAGTCGTCGGTGCGCGTCGCCGACAGCACGTACGTCGCCCAGATCGAGTCGAGCGCCAACGTTCAGGTGAAGGACAACTCGCCCGCCGCGATCAAGGAAGCCGCGAAGGATCCGACGAAGCACCGCGACGACAAGTCGACGCTCGCCACGTTCAAGGGCGGTGAGCTCACGGTCGCCGACTTCCTGGGCTGGATGGAGTCGGTGCCACCGCAGCAGCAAATCCTGCAGCGGATTCCGCAGGCGGCCGATTCGCAGCTCAAGCCGTTCGTCAAGTCGGTCGCGGTGCAGCAACTCATGCTCCGGCGCGCGGACAGCGCCAAGGTGCAGCTGCCACCGGAAGATCGCGCGAACATGTACAACTCGATTCAGCAACTGGTCGGCAACATCTGGAACACGCTCGGCGTGGACCCGAAACAGCTCGCGGACAGCGCCAAGAGCACGGCCGAAAAGGAACGTCTCGCCGCTTCGCGCGTCGATGCCTATCTGGATCGCATGATGGCGGGACAGGCGCAGCCGCTGACGGTACCCTCGCCGCTCAAGAAGCTGCTCGACGCGAAATACGAGTCGTCTACCAACTCGGCGGGCATCGACCGCGCGTTCGAGCGCGCGCAGAAGGTCCGTACGAGCGCCGATTCGGCGCGGGCCGCGAACCAGCCCAAGTCCGAGGTGCCCATTCCGGGCGGACCGCCGGCAGGCGAGCAGCCTGCACAGCCGCAACCCGCTCAGCCGCAGCCGGCGCAACCGCAGCCGGCGCAACCGCAGCCAACCAAGCCGCCCGCAGCGGGTACGAAGAAGCCGTAAGGCGCCGTATTCTTCGAGGGCCAGGGAATTGGGGTCAGACTCCAGTTAGCTTCCGGCTAATTGGAGTCTGACCCCAATCGTTCGGACCCCTGGTCCTCTTTCCTGGGTATTCCGTCGTATGAGATCGAAGACTGGCTTGTCCGCGCTGGCGGCGCTGATGTGGGGCGGGGCCGCGGCCGCGGCGCCGCACGCCATCGTCGCGCAGCAGCCCGCGACTCAGCCCGCGCAGAGTGGCACCGTGCCGCTCGACCGCATCGTCGCCGTGGTTGGCGATCAGCCGATTACGCGCATCGATTTGCGCGAGCGGGTGCTCGGCAGAATCCAGCGCAAAGAGGTGCCGGAGCCGGCCACGGATTCGGCGTCGCGTGCGCTGGAGCTTCAGACGCTCGACGACATGATCGAGGAAGAGCTCCTGCTGCAGAAGGCCACGGAGCTCAAGATCACGGTCGCCGATGCCGACATCACGCCGACGGTGGATCGACAAGTGAGCCAGGTGCGCGCCGGTTTCGCCACGGAATCGGAGTATCGCAACGCGCTCGCGCAATCAGGGTTGGGCACGCCGCAGGAGTACCGCAAGTATCTGCTCGATCAGTTCCGCCGGCGATACACGCTCGAGAAGACGATCGCGAAGCTCAAACAGGATGGCAAAATCGTTCCGTTGAACGTGACCGACGCGGAGGTCGCGGCGGAGTTCGATCGAAGCAAGGAGTTTCTGCCGCCCAAGCCGGCATCGGTGACGTTCAAGCAGATCGTGCTGGCCCCGCAGGCAAGTGCCGCGGCAAAGGAGAAAGCGCGGGTCAGGGCGGAATCGCTGCTGGCGCGGCTCAGGAAGGGCGAAGATTTCGAGACACTGGCCAAGCGCGAGTCGATGGATCCGCTCACCAAGGACATCGGCGGCGACATGGGTTGGTCGCGTCGCGGGGTGTACTCGCCGGAAGTGGATCGATGGCTGTTCGGCACGCCGTTTCAGGCGCCCTTGGCGCCTGGACAATTGAGCCCTGTGATCGAGTCGTATCCGGGCTATCGGATCCTCCGCGTCGATCGTGTCCAGACGGGCGAGGTCAAGGCGCATCAGATCATGATTTATCCGGCGATCGATTCGTCGGACATCGCGCGCACGCGGGCGCTGGCGGATAGCGTCGCCAAGCTGTGGCAAGGCGGCGCGTCCTTCGACACACTGGCCAAGAAGTACCACGATTTTCCCGGCAAGGAGGAGACGAGCATTCTGACGCCCTTCTGGCGCGACAGCCTGCCCGGTTCGTATCAGCAGGGGTTCGCCGGGAAAAAGGCGGGCGAGATCTCGGTGTTTCAGATCCCGGGCGCGTCGCAGCGGCCAGACGTGCCCAAATTCGTCGTGGCGCAGCTGTTGACCGTGGATGAAGGCGGACCACAGACGCTGGACGAGCTCAAGGCTGCCGTGCGCGCGGAGCTGGCGCAGCGTGGCGGCGTGCGGCGCTACGTGGACGCCCTGAAAAAGCAGACGTACGTGTCGGTCCGGCTCGACGACAAGGACGTGGCCGACGCGTCGACACGTAAACCCTAAGGACGGCGCGCGCACGTGAGCAGGGAAGCGAGCGATCGGCCGCGCCTCGCCGTCACGCTGGGCGACGTCCGCGGCATCGGACCGGAGATCATAGAAAAGGCGGCGGCATCGCAGAGTGTACGCGACGCCGCCGCGCTCGTATTCGTTGGGCCCTCGGGCGCTGGCGTGAACGTAGACGAGCGAACGGGGACGTGGCCTCACGAGGGCACGGCGACGGATGCAGGTCGCTTCGCGGGGCGGGCGATCGAGCGTGCCGCCGTGCTTGCGCTTGCAGGTGAAGTCGATGGCATCGTGACGGCGCCGATCGAAAAGTCCGCTCTGTTCGCCGGCGGTTACTCTTATCCCGGTCACACCGAAATGCTCGCGACGCTGACCGGCCGCCGCGTCGCGATGATGCTCGCTGCCACGAGACCCACGGCGGGGACGAAGAATCCGCTCCGCGTGGTGCTCGCAACGACACATCTCCCGTTGCGCGAGGTCGTGCAGGCGGTCACGGCGAAGGCGATCGTCGACGCAGCCTCGATCACGCGCCGCGGGCTCGAGGAGTGGTTCGGGATCGCGGCGCCGCGCATCGGGCTCTGCGCGCTGAATCCGCACGCCGGCGACCGCGGTCGCTTCGGCAGTGAGGACGACGAGGTGCTCCGTCCTGCCGCCGCCGCGGCGCAGATTGCCGGGCCGTTTCCGGCCGACACCGTGTTCGTTCGCGCCATGCGCGGCGAATTCGACGCGGTAATCGCGCCGTATCACGATGTCGGGATGACGGCCATCAAGGTCGCGTCGTTCGGGAGCGCGGTGAACGTCACGCTCGGCCTGCCGTTTCCGCGCACGTCGCCGGACCATGGCACCGCGCTCGACATCGCAGGCCGCGGAATCGCGGATGCCTCGAGCATGATCGAGGCAATTCTCATGTGCGCGGCAATCGCGCGGCGCGCGCCGGTGGTGCGCGCGGCGGAGAGCCGATGAATCGCGGGGTGTCGGTGTGCGTTGCACTCGCGCTGGCCGTTTCGACGGCCGGCGCGCAGCAGGGCAATGCCTCGACGGCCGCAGCCAGACCGCAGTTGGTGGTCTCGGTACCGACCAACGACGACCTCGTCGCGCGGATGATCGACGAGGGGACGCACCGGTCGCATGTCGCCGCCGACCTGGAATATTTGCTGGACGTGATTGGTCCGCGTCTCACGGGGAGCATGGCGCTGCGACGCGCGAACGAGTGGACGCGTGACAAGTTTCGCGAGTACGGAGCGGACAGCGCCTACCTCGAGTCGTGGCCTTTTGGCCGCGGGTGGACGCGGGGGCCGATGACCCTTCGCATGCTCGCGCCGCAGCAGCGCGAGCTGCTCGGCGTGTCGTGGGGCTGGTCGCCCGGAACGAATGGTCCGGTCGCGGGCAACGTCGTGCTGATGGACGCGCGAACGCCGCAGGAGTTCGAGAAGCGATTCGCCGGAAAGCTCCGGGGCGCGTGGGTCCTGCTGGGCGCGGCGCAGCCGGTGGTCAACATGGCCGCCCCGCCTGTGACGCGCGCGGACAGCACGCGCCAGGACAGCGTCGTTCGCGCGCTGGCGCCACACGACGACGCCGAACGCCAGTTCTTCGCGCAGCGGTTCTGGTACGTGGCACGTGAAGGCGTGGCCGGTGTGATTCACGACGGCGCCAAGCAGTTCGACCTGTTCACGATGAGCGGCTCGCCGTCGGCCATCTCGCCAGTTCCGCAGATCGTGGTCGGGAACGACGAGTACGCGCAATTCCAGCGGCTCGTGCGTCGCGGCGAGCCGGTACGCATCGAGGCGGACATCAAGAACAGCTTCACCCGCGATTCGCTCGGGCAGTACAACACCGTTGCCGAGATTCGTGGCAGCGAGCATCCAGATCAGGTCGTGCTGCTCGGCGCGCATCTGGATTCGTGGGATATCTCGACCGGCGGCACCGACAATGGCGCGGGGGCGATCGCAGTGCTCGAGGCGGCGCGAATCCTCAAGGCGACGGGCGTGCGGCCCAAGCGCACGATCCGGTTCGTGCTGTTCACCGGCGAGGAGCAAGGGCTTTTCGGGTCGCAGGCGTACGCCGCCAGCCATGAAAAGGAGCTCGATCGATATCAAGCCGTGCTCGTGCTCGACAACGGCACCGGGCGCATTACCGGAATGGCGTTGCAGAATCGCGAGGAACTGCGCGACATGTGGAAGTCGATGCTGGCGCCGGTGGCCGGGGGCGAACTTGGCCCGCTCGTGGTGAGATCGGCGTTCAAGACGGGAACCGATCACCTGGCGTTCATCCAGGACGGCGTGCCGAGCTTCAACTACGACCAGTTGTCGCGAGGCTACGACTTCACGCACCACTCGCAGGTGGACGACTACAACCACGTGGTGCCGAGCGACGTTGCGCAGGCGGCGACGATCATGGCCGTGAATGCGTGGCAGTTCGCCGACATGGCGGCGCTGCTGCCTCGTGGGAAGAAGGGCTGACTGAAGTTTTCCGCGCGGCTATCGGCTGACGGCTATCCGCGGTCAACTGAGCTGTCGGCTCGTTTTGTCCCGCGCCGATCGCCCGCCGAGTGCAGATCGACGGCCAGGCTGTCGACGCGGCGGCCGTCCATCGCGCGGACGGTGAATACCGCGCCACCGGCGGTCATGCGGTCGCCGACCATCGGCAGGCGGCCGAGCGCGCCAAAGACGTAGCCTCCGATCGTCGTGTAGTCGTCGTCGGGCACGGCGAGCCCGAAGCGCTCGTTCAGCTCGCCGATGTTCGTATTGCCGGGCACGATCACGAGGTCACCCGTCTCGCGCTCGGGAAGCTCGGGCGGCTCGTCGTATTCGTCGAGGATCTCGCCGACGATCTCCTCGAGGAGGTCTTCCATCGTGACGAGCCCCGCCGTCCCACCGTACTCGTCGAGCACGATCGCCATGTGCTCCTTGAGGCGCTTGAAGTCGGCGAGCACTTCCTCGACCTCGCGCGAGCCGGGCACGACGTGCACCGGGCGCATGATCGACCGCAGGGAGAACTCGGCCGGCGGCGAGCGCAGGATCGGGATCAGATCCTTCGCGAGCACCAGCCCGATGATGTTGTCGATCGACTCTTCGTACACCGGGTACCGCGAGCGGCCGCTTTCCTCGACCAGCGCCAGCGTCTCGTCGAGCGTCGCGTCGATGGACAGGGCGTCGATGTCGGTGCGCGGGGTCATCACTTCGCGCGCGTTCTTTTCAGAGAACTCGAAAACGCCCTCGAGCATGTCGGCGTCCTGCGCCTGCAGCACGCCCACCTCCTGGCTCTGCTCGACGAGCATGCGCAGCTCCTCCGGGGAGTGCACGTTCTCTTCAGGATTGGCCGCCTTCTGGCCCATCGCGCGCAGCACGACCTGCGACGACTTGTTGAGCAGATTGGTGAACGGCGAGGCGACCCACGCGAACGCGAGCAGCGGTGGCGTCAGCCACCGGGCGACGTTCTCGGGGTGCGAGAGCGCCGCGCCGCGGGGTGCAAGCTCGCCAAAGACGACGTGAAAGAACGTGACGATCGTGAGGGCGATGGCGGCGGCGATACCGACCCGCACCGAGAGTTCGAGCGTCCACGGGAGCGTCTCGAGCCAGCTCGCCAGGCGCTCGCCAAACGCGCTCTCGGCGAGGGCGCCGAGCGCGAGGCTTGCGAGCGTTACGCCAAGCTGGCTCGCCGAATAGACCCTAGCGAGATTTCCAGATGCCCGGAGCGCGAGCCGGGCTTTCCAGTCGCCTGTTCGCGCCATCGACTCGAGACGCGTGCGCCGCGAGCGGACCAGAGCGAACTCGGCGGCGACGAAGAAGCCGTTCACGAGCAGCAGAACGGCGATGGCGATCAAGCGGGCGAGCACGGAAATCAATCTACGGTGGCAGGCGAAACCCGTCGATCCTACGGTCCACCCATGGCGCACCTTCATACCCACGACCACACGCACGACGACGGGACCGGCCATGCGCACGCGCACGGTCATTCGCATTCCCATGCCGCCTCGACGCGCGCGCTGGCCTGGGCCCTCGGCCTCACGTTCGTCATCCTGCTGGTCGAGGCGATTGGCGGATGGGTCTCCAACTCGCTGGCCCTGCTCGCCGACGCCGGCCACGTGCTCACCGATGCCGGCGCACTTGCCCTGTCGTTGTTCGTGGCCTGGCTGTCACGCCAGCCCAGTTCGGCGGCCAAGACGTACGGCTACCTGCGATGGGAGATTCTCGCCGCGCTGATCAACGGCGCGACACTGCTGGGGATCTCGGCGTGGATCGTGATCGAGGCGGTCGCGCGCTTCCGGCATCCCGAACAGGTGCAGGGTGGGGTGATGTTGGCAGCAGCCGGTCTCGGATTCGTCGTGAATGGAATCGCCGCGTGGCTGTTGCACGGCGCGCACGAGGCGAGCCTGAACGTGCGCGGGGCGTATCTGCACGTCCTCGGCGACATGCTGGCGTCATTCGGCACGGTCATCGCCGCCGTCGTGATTCGCTACACCGGCTGGCTCGCCGCCGACCCGATCGCGTCGCTCGTGACGACGCTGCTGATCGTCTTCGGCGCGTGGACGCTCGTTCGGGAATCCGTGGACGTGCTGCTCGAGGCGTCGCCGCCTCACATCGAGCTGGACACCGTGCGGACGCGGCTCGAATCGATTCCCAACGTGGAATCAGTGCACGACCTGCACGTGTGGACCGTGACCTCGGGCATGATCGCCGCGAGCGCGCACGCGATCGTTCGCGACTCGAAGTGTCACCAGGACGTGCTCGAGCGAGCGCACGATCTGCTGCTCGGCATGGGCATTCAGCATGTCACCATCCAGCTGGAATGCGTGGCCATGGATGGGCGGGAGCCGCATTTGCATCCCTGAGCGGGCGGCGGGCGGCGGGCGATAATGGCAACAGCGCGCGGTGGTCCCGACCGCGCGCTGCGAACGCGAAAAAAAATGCGAGCTCGATCGAGTGCCGATCGTCTCGCTATGTCTGGGTGTCCGCCTGGGACATTTGCTCCGTGGTGTCGCCGGACTGTGAATCGACTGACTCCGGTCCGAACAGCTCTCCGCGAGCTTTCGAGTATTCGTCCCGCTCGGCATAGCCGTATCCGCCGAGCACTTCACCGCCGCGCATGTAATCGTGTCCGTAGCCGCGCCCGTGAGGGTAGTTAATGAGCGCGGCTTCGTCGACCTGATTCATGGGCCACCTCCTGCGTTAGGCGTAGTGGGACCAGGTAAGGCGCGTACCGGCATTGTGCGTGCCTTGCGGGGGGAAAATCAAGGGGGAGTTGGCGGACAGCGGGCGGGAGCGGCGCGGGGTGCAATGGTGGGGAGCCGCTGCGCGGCGGTGGGGAGGCCGCGCACAGCGCGGCCGGTCGGGAGCATCGGGCCTTCGGCCCTCGCGTTGGGAGCGGGCCTTCGGCCCGCGATGACGCCGTTCGCCGTTTGAAGTTTACGCGCCGAAGGCGCTCCCGACGCGAGGGGGTGAAGCCCCCGAAGCTCCCCACCGCGCGGCCCGCTGGGCCGCGCTCCCCACAGCCGCGCGCAGCGCGGCCCCCTACCAGCTTGTATCCACCACGAGCCCTCCCTTACCTTCCAAGGCTATGCAAATCCGCAACATCGCCATCATCGCGCACGTTGACCACGGCAAAACGACGCTCGTCGACAAGATGCTGCGGCAGGCCGGTGCGTTTCGAGAAAATCAGATCGTCCAGGAACGTGTCATGGACTCGAACCCGCTGGAGCGGGAACGGGGCATCACGATCCTGGCGAAGAACACCGCCGTCCGCTGGCACGGCACCAAGATCAACATCGTCGACACACCCGGCCACGCCGATTTCGGCGGCGAGGTCGAGCGCATCCTGCGCATGGTGGACGGCGTGCTGCTCGTCGTCGACGCGTTCGACGGACCGATGCCGCAGACGCGTTTCGTGCTGCGCAAGGCGCTCGCCCTCGGCCGGACGCCGATCGTCGTCATCAACAAGATCGACCGGCCGGGCGCCGACCCGCTGCGGGTGCACGACGAAGTGCTGGACCTCTTCATCGAGCTCGAGGCCGACGCCGAGCAGCTGGACGCGCCGGTCGTGTATGCATCGGCGCGCGATGGCACGTCGACGATGGATCTCGACACGCCGCTGCAGGATCTGACACCGCTGTTCGAGACGATCGTCGCCAAGGTCCCGCCGCCGCCCAGCGATGCAGCGAGCCCGTTCCAGATGCTCATCTCCACCATCGACCATTCGCCGTACCTCGGCCGGCTGGGCATCGGGCGCATCGAGCGTGGCACCGCGCACGTCGGCGATGTCGTCGCGCTGCTGCCGCTCGATCCCAATCAGCGCGTCGAGCAGTCGCGCATCACTAAGCTCTTCACCTTCGAAGGGCTCGAGCGAACGGAGACCAGCGAGGCAATCGCGGGCGAGATCGTCGCGCTCGCCGGCCTCGAGGGCGTGGAGATTGGCCTCACCGTGGCCGACCTCGAGCATCCCGACCGTCTCGCGGGTATCGCCGTCGAGGAGCCCACGATCTCCGTCGACTTTCTTGTGAACAACTCGCCCTTTGCCGGCAAGGAAGGGAAGTATGTGACGTCGCGGCAGGTTCGCGAACGGCTCTATCGCGAGCTGGAGCGGAACGTCGCCTTGCGCGTCGAGGACACCGAGTCCACGGACACGTGGACCGTATCGGGGCGCGGCGAGCTGCATCTGACGATTCTGATGGAGACCATTCGTCGGGAAGGCTACGAGTTCCAGGTCTCACGGCCCCGCGTCATCACGCGCGAAGGTTCCAACGGTGAGCGTCTCGAGCCGTATGAAGAATTGGCGATCGACGTGCCTGACGAGTTTCTGGGTGTGGTGATCGAGAAGCTCGGACCCAGGCGCGGCGAGATGCTGGAGATGAAAAACCCGGGACAGGGATTGGTGCGATTGTTGTATCGCATCCCCGCCCGTGGCCTGTTCGGCTACCGGTCGGAGTTTTTGACCGACACCCGCGGCACTGGGATCATGCATCATCGCTTTCTCGATTATGGCCCGTGGGCGGGGCCGCTTGCCGGCCGCACGCGCGGCTCGCTCGTGTCGATGGAACACGGGACGATCGTCGCGTTCGCGCTCGCGAACCTGCAGGAGCGATCGACGCTGTTCGTCCAACCGGGTGATGCGGTGTACGAGGGAATGATCGTCGGCGAAAACGCCCGGCCCGGCGACATGGACGTGAATCCGACGAAGGAAAAGAAGCTCACCAACATGCGGACCAAGGCGAGCGACGAGAACATCCAGCTCGAGCCGCCACGGGAGTTGACTCTGGAAGCCGCCCTGGAGTATATCGAGGACGACGAACTGATCGAGGTTACGCCGCAGTCGATCCGCCTGCGCAAGCGCTTCCTGAGCTCATCGGATCGCAAGCGGCTGTCGCGCGAGGCCAAGCGCGAGCGGGCCTCGGGCTGATTCACGCGATCCTCATTGTCATCACCGATCCTCGCATCACTTCACCGTTCCGCCCCGCAAGGAGAACCGAGCAATGTCGGCCATGTTCGAGTCGTCGGATCTGTCGCTTTCCATTTTCGCAAAGCGGCGCGATGATGACGATCTCGACGACGAACCCCTCGATGAGGACGCAGACCTCGACGAGGAGGACGATGACCTCGACGAAGACGACGACGTCGACTTCGACGACGAGGATGAAGACGATGACTTCGACGAGGAAGACGAGGACCTCGACGACGAGGATGAGGACGCCGACGAGGACGAGGACGATGATGAGGACGATGACGACCTCGACGACTTTGACGACGAGCTCGTGGATCTCGACGATGAGTACGACGATGTCGACGACGACGAGCGGCCGTTGAGGCCCGGACGCTACGACGAGTAGTCGTCGCCCGCTCATTGTGTTCCGCGTTGCGCCGGCGCTCGCCGCTCTGACGGTTTTCGCCTCGACGGCCGCACTGCCGTCGAACAGTCGAGCGCAAACGCGTCCGGCGACCGGCCGCATCGAGGGCGCGGTCGTCATCTCCAGCGCCCTCGCGGCCAGGCGACCGGCATTCCGGATCTATAACGAGCCCGGCACGGGCGGCATCCCGCCGGCACCGCCGCGCGACGCGCGCGGGACCGAGGTGCGAAACGTCGTCGTGTACCTGGAAGGGGACACGACGGTCCTGCCGGCGTCACCTGACAGGATGCAGCGGGCGCGTCATGGGACGATGGCACAGCGCGACGAGCGCTTCGTCCCGCACGTGCTGCCGGTCCTCGTGGGCGCCACGGTCGATTTTCCCAACGACGACGAGTTCTACCACAACGTGTTCTCGCTATCGACGCCGGCAGGGCCCAACGGATTCGACCTCGGCCGGTACCCCAGAGGCTCGTCGAAATCGTGGACGTTCGGGCGTCCGGGGAACGTCCAGGTGTTCTGTCACATTCATCAAGACATGAGCGCCTCCGTGCTCGTGCTCTCGAATCCCTACTTCGCGTCGCCCGGCGGCGACCGCCACTATGTGATCGACGACGTGCCGGAAGGGGACTACACCATCGTCGGGTGGCACGACCGCGCCAGCCCCGTCGTGAAGCGCGTGCACGTGACTGCGGGCCAGACGAGCACGATCGACTTCAACATCCCGGTACCGCCGTCGGGGAACGGCCGGTGACCGCATGACACTCGCGCTCCCTCTCGCGAAGCGGCTGCGCCGCAGCTCGCTCAACGCCAAGCTCGCCGCGCTCGGCGCCGTCGTGACCGCGGCCGTCGTGCTCGTGACGTTTCTGGCGCTTGGCATCGTCATTCGCTCGAGCACGCGCGAGAGCTTCGCGACGGAATTGTCGCGAAACCAGCGCACGCTCCAGCAGCTCATCGCCTACGATGCCTCGCAGCTCTTGTTCGCCGCGTCGCTCATCACGCAGACGCCGAGCTTCCAGTACGATCTGAGCATCTACCGCGCGGAAAAGAATCAGGAAGGGCGGTCGCGGACCGATCTCGTGAACACGATGGAGGACGAGCTTCGCAAGCGGCTGAGCAGCGTTGGTGGCGATCTGCTCGTCGTGACGGACGACTCCGGGCGCGTCTTCGCGAGCGCCGGCCGCGGCGCGATGTCCGTACCGCGCGGAACGGACCTCACGACGCTCGCGGCCGTGAAACGAGTGCTCGACCCCACCGCGCCAGCCGATAGCGGCGCACTCGCCGTGCTGCACACGGACGCCACGCATTTCCAGGTGGCCGCCTACCCGCTCGTGCAAGCGGGCATCACACTCGGCTCGCTGGTGCTGGGCCGGCGACTCGATTCCGCCTTCGTGTCGACGGCGCGAATGACGTCCGACGCGGCCGTCGTGCTCACAGCTGGCCGGATGTTGATCACCGCGACCGACCCGGCGCTCGCCGATTCGGTGCTGCCGCCGCTCCTGGCGTCGCGGCGCGACAGCACGCCGGCCACGCTGCGGGTCGGCAGCGAGGATTACGTCGTGGCCCCGGTGTCGCTCGGTGAGACGCAGAACGGCGAGTCGGTCCGGCTGTGGATGCTCCAGCCGCTCACGCGGCGCGTGGCGTCGCTCACCCGGCCGCTGCGCATCGCCTTCCTGTTGTACGGCACGTTCGCCGTGCTCGTGGCCGCGATCGGCGCGGCGCTCGTCGCGCGGACGGTGCTCGGACCATTCAAGCGGTTCGTGCGCTACATGCGATCGGGGGCGGCGGCCGAGCAGCGCCAGGGCCGATTCGACGCGACGAACGAGGCGCTCGAGGTGCGCACGCTCAATGAGTCGTTCAACCAGCTCATGGACTCGCTCACCACCCGGCGGCGCGAGCTCGAGGAGCGCACGGCCGAGCTGGTCGCGGCGAACGTCGTGCTCACCGACGAGATCAGCGAGCGCACGCGTGTGGAGCAGGCGCTGCGTGAGAGCGAGGCGCAGCTTCGGCAGTCGCAGAAGCTCGAGGCGATCGGCACGCTCGCGGGCGGCATCGCGCACGACTTCAACAATCTCATAACGGTCATCACAGGCTACACCGAGCTCGCGCTGATGCGCTCCGAGCAGGACACGCCGGAGGCGCATGATCTGCGTCAGGTCGTCGAAGCGGCTGATCGGGCGGCGAATCTCACGCACCAGCTGCTGGCGTTCAGCCGCAAGCAGGTGCTGCAGCCGAGCGTGCTCGATCTCGGCGAGGTCGTGAACGGCATCGCTCCGATGCTGCGGCGGATCATCGGCGAGCACATCGAGCTGAAGATCGAGTCGACGCCACCGCTGGCGCGGCTGCGTGCCGACCGCGGACAGCTCGAGCAGGTGCTGCTCAATCTCGCCGTGAACGCGCGCGACGCCATGGCCGCGGGAGGCACGCTCACCATCGCCACGCGGAACGTCGTCGACGCCGCCAGCCCGAGCCATGCACCGCGGGCCCTCATGCTCGTCGTGAGCGACACGGGCATCGGCATGACCAACGACGTGCGCGATCGAATCTTCGAGCCGTTCTTCACGACGAAGGAGCCGGGGAAGGGCACCGGTCTCGGGCTCTCGACCGTGTATGGCATCGTCAACCAGTCGGGCGGCACGATCGCCGTCGATAGCGCGCCTGGCCGCGGCACCACGTTCACGATCACGATGCCAGCCGCCGAAGCGATCGCCAGTCCGGAGCGTCGCACGGCGGAGGACGGCGAGCTGCCTCGCGGCACGGAGACGGTATTGATCGTCGAAGACGCCGAGGACGTTCGCATTCTGGCCCGGCGCACGCTCGAGCAGCGCGGCTACACCGTGTTCGTCGCGCGCAACGCCGACGAGGCGCTCGAGATTGCCGGCGCGCGCGACATCGACGTGCTGCTCACCGACATCGTGATGCCTCGGACGAGCGGTCCGCAGCTCGTGGCGAGATACCAGGAATTGCTCGGCAGGCCACTGGTGATCTACATGTCGGGCTACGCCGACGACGCGCTGGCGCAGTACGAACTCGATTCCTCGGCGGTCTTCTTGCGCAAACCGTTCACCCCCGCGACGCTCGCGCGTGCCGTGCGCGACACGCTCGACGCGTCGCACCGTACGAGCGACATCGTCCATGCCGCGGACTGAGCGCTCGCGCCGCGCGCACGCCATCTCCGCCATCGCCATCCTCATGGCGACGGCACTCGCGTCCCCGCTGCGCGCACAGGGCGGCGTGCTGCTGCAAGGCATCGTCGACGGCGAGGCGTGGTCGACGAGCGCGACGTCGAATCTCCTCACGCGCGCCGGCGGACATCCGGCGGGACTGGGGCGACTCACCGCATGGGGCGCCTGGGAGCCGTTTCGAGCGTTCGTCCTGTACGCCGAGGGCGAGCTGGAGACCGGCGGCGCGACGACCGCGCCGGAGACAGAGGTGTACAGCCATCAATTCGGGATTCGGTATTCGCCGTCGCGGCTCGCGGTGATCGACGTGGGGAGAGTGACGCCGGTGATCGGCACGTTCGCGTCGCGCCGCTACTCGACGCGCAATCCGCTGATCGGCGTGCCCGACGGGTACTCGCTCGACTACCCGCTGGCGATCAAGCTGTCGGGCGAGACCGCGCATTTCGACTACCGCGCGGCCCTGGTCTCACTGCCGACCACTCATGCCGCGTATCAGCCTGATCCCACCGATCGCCTGCGACCGGCGGTCGGCTTGGGCGTGACGCCGTTCGTGGGGTTCCGCCTCGGTGGCTCGTTCACGATGGGGCCGTATCTCAACCGCGACATCTCGCCGACGTTGCTTGCCGGTCAGAAGTGGACCGACTTCGACCAGCGGGTGATTGCATTCGACCTGGCGTTCGCGCGAGGCTACCTCGAGACGCACGCCGAGGCGGCGCGCGGAACCTACGAGGTCCCGGGCCGCGCGAACATTACAGGATTCACATATTACGGCGAGGCGAAGTACACGTTCACGCCGCGATTCTTCATCGCCGGGCGGGCGGAGAGAAACAACTACCCCGCCATTCGCCCCACGGCAACCGGCTACGCGTCTCGGACATGGGACTTCGTGGATGGCGAATTGGGCGCGGGATTTCGCGCGAGGGCGAGCACGCTCCTCAAGGCGTCGGTGCGCGGTGATCGATGGTGGGGACTGCGCCCGAACCAACCGGGATTTCGCGGACAAGGCGGGTACGCGATCGTGGCGCAGCTGTCACAGGCGTTCGACGTGACGGAGTGGGTGAAGCGATAGTCGAGTGCTCGGGTGAGCTTGGTCGCGGCTCGATTGACCGAGATGGTGCGCGTGGCTAGCTTTTGATGCTCGGAAGGAGTCGTAAGGGCCCGTAGCTCAGGTGGTTAGAGCGCACGCCTGATAAGCGTGAGGTCGGTAGTTCAACTCTACCCGGGCCCATGCATAGACGATTAGGCCCCGCGATCACTCAGCTGATTGCGGGGCTCTTCATTCCCCTAAGAAGAGGGGAAGACTGGCGCGCAGCGGAGCCGAAACCGATGGCTGACGCGACGCGTAACGCCGAAACCCGGCGCATACTCATGTCGAGAGAGAACTCCCTCGAGGCACACAGGGTGAACCACAACCCGTCGCAGCTGGATCGAAAATCATACCGAGCCACAGTCCTCGGCCTGCTGTCCGGCCACTGGGGTATCCTGCTCCTCGGCCTCGCCGCTGTCGGAGCCGAGACGGGTGCCGCGCTGCTCGAGCCGTGGCCGATCAAGATCGTGCTCGACACGGTGCTTCGCGCGAAGCCGCTGCCGCAATGGCTCGAGAGCGCGATCGCGCCGCTGCTTGGGACGAATGCCTTGGGCGTACTCCAGTTCGCCGTGGGCATGGTCCTGTTCATCGCGGTCGT
>DATJHY010000175.1:0-32962 GCA_035493635.1 Gemmatimonadaceae bacterium
GTTCGGCGGGTCATGGCACCAACGTACGAACAGGACGCTCGCGGGTGAAGTCCGCGCTACAGCACTCCCCTGTTGCGGGTCCACACCGCGGCGGTTAACGCGGTCGCGAACAGGACCCAGCAGAGATACGGCACGAGCAGCACCGCGGCCCGCCGAGAGACGCGGCCGAACGCGATCATGGTCGCGATAATGAAGATGAGCAGCACGACGATCCCGGCGAGCGCCAACGCTCCATTGCGCCAGGCGAAGAAGAGCCAGGTCCAGAGCGCGTTGAGAGCCAACTGCACCAGGAAGAGGACGAACGCCGCGCGAGCACCCGCCCACCCGGCCTCGCGCCAGACGAGCCACGCCGCGATCCCCATCAGTACGTACAGTGTCGTCCACACCGGCCCGAACAGCCAGCCGGGCGGCGCCCACGGCGGCCGATCGAGCTGGCCGTAGAACGCCCCCGCGTTCACCGATGCCACGCCACCGACCGCGCCGGCCGCAAGACTGACAGCGATCCACCCGACGAGCGCGACGATGCTCCTGATCTGCGCCATCACGACCTCCCGCCACAGGTCGGGCTCGACCCGTCGGCAGTCACGGCACGAATCGCACCTATCGGCTCAACACAGGTGCACGGCAGTCGCCTTGAACCCGGCGACGACTTCTTTGCCAGGCGTGAGCGACAGTTCGCGAACCGAGCGCGCCGTGACCGCCGCGACGATCGGCGTTCCGCTCACTTCGACGACGACACGCGTGATGGCGCCATTTGGAATGATCTCCAGTATGCGTCCTCTAAACTGATTCTGCACCGACGACATCGCCGGCTCGGCGGACAACGATACTTCTTCCGCCCGGATCACGGCGTGCGTAGGTCCGGGCACGACGTCGCCGAGCGCGTAGAAGGTGAGCGCGCCCGTGGTGAACGCGACCGGCAGCCGGGCGAACGCCGAGTCGGAGGCGTCGAGCCAGTCGGGCGGCTCGGTGCGAATCGGCCGCGCTGTACCGGCGAACACGTTCTCCGCGCCGAGAAAATCCGCGATGTACGGCGAGGCGGGTTTGCGGAATACGACTTCCGGATCGCCCTTTTGCACGACCTTGCCGCGATCGAGCATGATGGCGACGTCGCCGAGGAGTCCCGCTTCGGCGAAATCGTGCGTCACCTGCAGCACGGTGAAGCGGCGCTCGTAGTACAACGCGCGCAGCTGTCGCCGGGCGAAGGTTCGCGTGCGCGGGTCGAGCGCGCTGAATGGCTCGTCGAGCAGCAGCACTTCGGGCCGGCGTGCGAGCGCGCGGGCGATGGCGACGAGTTGGCGTTCGCCGCCGCTCAGCGATGCCACTGCACGGCCGGCAAGCGCGTCGACCTCGAAGCGTTCGCTGACGTCGTCGGCCGCGAGCTTGCTCACGGCGCCGTACGCGACGTTCTCGCGCACGGTGAGATGCGGAAAGAGATACGCGTGCTGATAGACGATCCCGAGTCGGCGTCGCTCTGGCGGCGCGTTGGTGAGATCTTCGCCACCGAGCATCACCTTGCCGGAGGCGACCGGCACCACGCCGGCAATCGCCTCGAGCAGCGTCGTCTTCCCCGAGCCGGCGGGTCCTATCACCACGCCGTAGGCGCCCTGCGCCACGTCGAACGAGATGTCGGTGAGCCGAAACTCTCCGGCGCGCGCGTTGACCAGTTGGAGCCCGATCATGGCGACGGTCAGCGCCCGCGCGCGTCGCCGGCGCGCAGCGCGCGCAACGCGGCGAGTGGAATGAGGGCGAACAGGACGAGCACCGCCGCGGCGGGCAGCGTTTCGCTCAGGCCAAAGCTCGTGAAGCGATCGTAGCTCAACACGCTCACGACCTTGGGATTGTAGGTGAGAATGACGATCGCTCCGAACTCGCTCACGGCACGCGCCCACATCACGACCGCCGCCGCGGTGAGTCCGCGCGCTGACAAGGGCAAGCTCACGCGGCGGAACGCGCGCCAGGCGTCATCGCCCAGCGTGCGCGCCACGGATTCGTAGCGCGCATCGACGCGCGCGAACGCTTCGCGGGCGGCGCTCACGTAGAGCGGCGCCGATACGAACAGCATCGCGCATATGATGCCGATCGGCGAACCCGCGACGCGAAGCCCGGCGGCGTAGAGCGCGCCGCCGACCGGGCTGCCGCGCCCGAGCACGAGCAGCAGCGCAATGCCGGCGACGGGATGCGGAATGACGAGCGGCAGGTCCATCAACGCGGCGAGCAGCGCGCGGCCGGTGAATTGCCGGCGCGCGAGCAGGTACGCCACTGGCGTCCCGCCGATCATGCCCAGAACCGTCGCGATGGTCGCCGTCGCCGCCGTGAGGCCGAGCGAGGCGAGCAGCTCGCTGTCGGACCGGAGCGACTCGATGCCGCGCGCGCCACCGGACGCCACGAGGCCCGTGACGGGCGCCAGTATGAAAAGTAGAAAGAGAGAGCTGCAAAGCGCGACGACGACGGTCAACGCCGCGCGGCGCGCGGGGCTCGGCCGCCACGGATCGGGCGACGCCTCGAGACGGACGGCCGCCGGCTCAGCGCCGGGTTGCGCCACGAAGCTCAACCGGCACGCCGGTTCCGGCCACGATGGGATGCTCGAGCATGTCGACGTGCGCGGCGCGGAGCTTCGCAACCGTGGCGGACGAGGTCAAAAACGCCAGGAACCTGGACGCGGCGGAGGGATGTGGCGCCCCCGCCGGCACTGTCAGGCCGTACAGAATCGGTTCGCCGGTGAACGTCACCGTCGATCCCGGCTTGGAGCCACGAACCGTCGCCGACGCCTTGGCGTAAGCCGCCGCCCGCTTCGGATCGCCGAGGTCGATGGCGGCGGGCAGTTGGATGAACCGGAACCCATTGGATTCGGCGACCGATTGGTAGTCGTAGATGTAGTCGAGTTCGCCGGTCGCGAGCAGCGCCGCGAGCTCCGCGGCGTTCGCCCGCATGTTGCGCGGCGGCGCACGTCCCAGCAGCGACGTCGCGAGGCCGGGGACACGATAGTGTCGCTCGGCGAGCTGCAGCATGATGAGCGTGCGGTAGCCCACGGGCGCGAGATTGGGATCGGTGCGGCCAACCTCCACGTCGGCGCGCTGCAGGACCCTGGTCCAGTTGGACGCGTCGATCTCGTTCGCGTGCTTGGACTTGGATGTGTAGGCCACGACCATCCTGTTCCGCGCGACTTCAGCATACCAGGTTGCGTATTTCGGAACGAGCATCCTGGGAAAGACGTCGGCGTCGGCCAGCCAGACCACGTCGGGAACGCGATGCAGCTCCGTGATCTTTCGGACGTGCTCGAGCGAAGCACCGCTCTCCCGCTCGATCACCACGCCGGTTCTGGCGCTGAAGTCGTCCAGCAACGGCTGAATCGGCTTGGAGAGACTGGCGGCTAGAAAGAGCACCAGCGTGTCGGCGAACGCAAAGGGCATGAAGGATAAGAAAGCTCGACGCGGAACCGCGCGCCACGCCGGAAACTCCTGTCAGTCCACCCGCGTCAGGACAATCGGCCCTTGCCGGCACCCGCTACTTGTACTACTGTGCTAGTACAATTCTCGGCCTCCTCCCTCTCGGCCCTCCCATGTCAGACCTCGCTGTCGACATTCGCAATGTCGTGAAGCGATACGAGAACCACGTCGCCGTTCGCGATCTCTCCCTCCAGGTTCCGCGCGGGTCGGTCTACGGACTGCTCGGCCCCAATGGCGCCGGGAAGACGACCACGATCCGCATGATCCTCGACGTGCTCCTTCCCGACTCCGGCACGATCACGATCTTCGGGCATCGCAACACCGATCCCGGCATCATGGACCGCGTCGGCTATCTCCCCGAGGAGCGCGGTCTGTACAAGAAGATGCAGGTTCGCCGCGTCCTGCTATTCCTCGCGGAGCTCAAGGGCATCAAGCCGTCCGACGCCAATCATCGCATCGACGAGTGGCTCGAGCGATTCAGCCTCGTGACGCCCGAGAAGAACTGGGGCGAGGCCAAGGTGGACGAGCTGTCGCGCGGCATGCAGCAGAAGGTCCAGTTCATCGCCACGCTGCTGCACGAGCCCGATCTCATCGTCCTCGACGAGCCGTTCAGTGGCCTCGATCCGATCAACGCGCAGGCGCTCAAGGACGCGGTGCTGGAGCTCAAGCAGCGTGGCAAGACCGTGATCTTCAGCACGCATGTGATGGACAACGCCGAGAAGATGTGCGATTCGGTGTGCATCATCGCGCGTGGCGAAAAGGTCCTCGACGGCACGCTGGCATCGGTGCGAAACTCGGCGGGCGTGCGGAACGTCGCGCTCGGACTGGCCGGCGGCACGCAGAACGGCGTGGGCGCCGTGCTCCGCGATCGCACGCTCGTCCGCAAGTTCGACGACAACACCAACTTCTTCGAGATCGAGCTCGTGCCGGGCGCCGACTCGCAGCTGCTCCTTCGCCGGCTGATCGACGCCGGCGCGAACATCGAACGTTTCGAGCTCGTGCAGCCGTCGCTCCACCAGATCTTCCTGCAGCGCGTCGGCGCCAGCGGCGTCGAAACGGGGATGTCGGGCCATGGATAAGAAAATGCTCATCGTCACCAAGCGCGAGTACATGGAACGCGTGCGCTCGCGCTGGTTCGTCGCCGTCACGCTGCTCGTCCCGGTTCTGATCACGGCGGCGACACTTTTCCCGATGTACATCGCCTCGCGGAGCGGCGCCTCGAATTCCGTTCGCCACATCGCCATCCTCGACGCGACCGGCGCCGGGTTGGGCGAGCGCGTAGCCAGGTCGCTCATGGCCGACAGCACGCTCGGTCCGGCGACGGGCGACACGCTGGTGCCGCGCGTGGTGACCGTGACGCTCGCGGAGCTGGCCGCGCGCGAGCAGGCCGCGGCGGCCGAGGTACAGCGGCCGAATCACATCGCCGGATACCTCGTACTTACCGACAGCACGCTGGCCGGCAAGTCGGCGCGCTATGCGGGCCGGAACGCCTCGACCATCGGCGATATGGACAAGCTGCGCACGGCCGTCCGCCAGGAAGTGATGATGGCGCGGCTCGAGCGCGAGGGCGTGCGCAAGGAGATCGTGAACGACCTCGCCACCACCACGCTGCGCTTGAATTCGGAGCGGCTCACCGACCGCGGCCGCTCGGGCTCGGGCACGGCGGGGATCTTCGCCGGCATCAGCGTCGCGATCCTCCTCTTCATGTCGATCGTCTTCCACGGCCAGAACATCCTGCGCGGCGTCCTCGAGGAAAAGTCGACACGCGTCGCCGAGATCGTGCTGTCGAGCATCAAGCCGGAGACACTGCTCGCCGGCAAGGTGCTTGGCGTTGGCGGTGTGGGACTGACGCAGCAGATCGCCTGGTTCGCGATCGCGGCGTACCTGATGAACTTCCTCGGCCCGATCATCACCAAAGGCGCCGCGAAGAGCGCGGGAGCGGCCGCGGCGGCCGCGACGGTCAACTCCAACACGATGAGCAGTCTGTTCGGCGGGCTCTCGATCACGGTGATCGCCGTGGCGCTGGCGTTCTTCGTGATCGGATTCGTGTTCTACGCCAGCCTGTACGCCGCGGCAGGCTCGATGGTCAACAGCGAGCAGGAGGCGCAGCAGGCGCAGATGCCGGTGATGATTCTGCTCATCAGCACCTGGCTGCTGGTGAACCCGGTGCTGGTGAACCCGAACAGCACGCTGGCGAACGTGCTCACGTGGCTCCCGTGGTCGGCGCCGATCATCGTGCCGCTCCGCATGGGACTCACGACGTTGTCGCCGGTCGTGATCGTCGGCTCGATGGTCGTCACGATGTTCGGCTGCGTTGCCTCGCTGTGGATCTCGGCGCGGATCTACCGCGTGGGGATGCTCATGTACGGCAAGAAGCCGAGCTTCGCGGAAGTGGCCAAGTGGATCCGCTACGCGTGAGTGCGCCCGGCGGCTGACGATTGGGTCCGGAGGAGGTGCTCCTCGATACGCCGATCGGGCACCAGCCAGATGAGCGCTACGGTCGCATAGAGCAAGTCCGATATCGCGGGCCGCACGAACGAGAGCGGGATCGCCGCGAGGTACAGCGCGATCGAGAACTTGCCTTTCCGATCACCGCCGATCGCCGCGGCAAGCCTCGAGCCCGCGCCCTGGCTCGCGATGATCGTTCGCTGGAGAATGGTGTAGGCGATCGCGGCCAACACCAGCACGACACCGTACAGCGCCGTGGGCACCGCGGCGGTGTGGCTCTCGCCGATCCACGCGGTGACGAATGGGACGAGCGAGAGCCAAAAGAGCAAGTGGATGTTGGCCCACAGAATGCCGCCCGTTACATGCGTCGTCAGGTGGAGCATGTGATGGTGGTTGTTCCAGTAGATTGCCAGGAAGACGAAGCTCAGCAGGTAACTGAGAAAGGTCGGCAGGATCGCGCGTAACGCGTCGAACGACGCCTCGTGCGGTGGGCGCAGCTCGAGCACCATGATGGTGATCAGAATCGCGACGACGCCGTCGCTGAACGCTTCGAGTCGCGTGGTCGACATGTCTCAACACTGACGCCGACGGCCCGCGCGAGCAAGCGGCCGGGGATGGGAGATCGTAGCGCAATGCAAGACCTCGCACCGATGTCGATCGTCGAACAAATCGAGACCCCTCGACTGGTGCTGCGCCGCTGGCGGCGCGAGGACGCGCCTCGCCTCAAGGAGCTGGTGGACGCCAACCTCGAGCACTTCCGACCTTGGATGCCGTGGGCGATGAACGAGCCGTCGTCGGTCGAAGTCATCGCCGACCGGCTCGACCTTTTCGCGCAGCACCATCGCGCCGGGGCCGACTGGACGATGGCGATCTGGCTCAAGGATGAGGAAACGCTGATCGGCGGCGCGGGGCTGCACCGCAGAATCGGACCCGACGGCCTGGAGATCGGGTATTGGATCTCGGAGTCGCACACGCGGCGCGGATATGCGACGGAAACGGCGTCGGCGTTGACCGGAGCCGCGTTCAATCAACCCAACATCGAGCGCGTCGAGATCCGGTGCGATCCTCGCAACGTCGCCAGCGCGCGGGTGCCCGAGAAGCTCGGCTATCGCCACACCGAGACGCTCACGGCGAATACCACGACGCCGACGGGCGAGCCGCGTGACACGATGGTGTGGACGCTGACTCGCGACGAGTACAGCGGCCAGAACACGTCTCCGCCGAGCAGCCGACAGATGCTGAGGCACACGATTGCGACACTCGCGTACCGCGCGAGCAAGGCCATCCGCGGCGCGCCTCAGGAGTTCCCGCGTTTTCTGATTGCCCCGGGCTCACGGACGCCGGGCGAGATCGTCGCGCACCTGGGCGATTTGGTCGAGTGGGCATGCTCGCAGGCGCGCGGTGAGGAGAAATGGACAATCTCGCCACCGGGTGCGTGGGAGGCGGATGTAGCGCGCTTCTTCGGCGCGCTGCACCGGCTCGACGACTATCTCGCGAGCGGGGCGCGGCTCGGCATGAGCGCCGAGCGGCTGTTTGCCGGGGCGATTGCGGATTCGCTGACGCACGTGGGCCAGCTCACGATGCTGCGGCGGCTCGCGGGCGCACCGGTGCGCGGTGAGAACTACTCGCGGGCAAAGATCGTCGCCGGGCGCGTGGGGGCGGAACAGGCACCTCCCAAGTTCGAGTTCGACTGAGCGGTAGCGGGCCCTGCTGGCCTCCGAGCTCGGCAACCCCACGCTCCTCCCAGGTGTACTAACGACCAGGAGGAGACGAACATGCACACACTCATGACGGCATGGCGCCGCGTCGCGGCTGCCGTGCTTGGAACGTTTTCGCTGGCGATTCCGGGGCCGGCGATGCACTTCGCGCCAACCGCGCCGGGGCCGGGCGGCTCGCCGGCCGTCGAAGTGACGGAGACCGATGTCACCCAGGCGAACCGCAAGATCGGAATGGCCTACGGCGCGCTCGTCCAGATGTGGAGCAACGACTTCAGGCAGATCGGTGAGCGCTTCGCGCCGCCGCGTGTCGCGCGCTACGATCGCACGATCATGACGCTCTGTGGCGTGATCCGACCCGAGAACGCCGAGTACTGCCCGAACAACAACACGATCTACTACGACGAGGTATTCACGGCGGGCATGGCAAAGCTCGCCTCACGCGCGCTGGGCACCGACGGCGACATGGCCGCTGTCGGCGTGATCGCGCACGAGATGGGTCACGCGGTGGCGATGCAACTCGGTTATCGGTCGCGCGACTCGTACGAGAACGAGTCGACCGCAGACTGTCTGGCGGGAGCTTTCGCGAAGCAGTCGCAGCGCGACGGCTCGCTCGAGGCCGGCGACATCGATGAGGCGTTCTTCGGGATGTCGCTATCGGGTGATCCTACGCTCGAATCGACGGGCAACCCCCGAGCGGACCGGATCATCCACGCGCGGCTCGCGAGGGAGAGTCACGGGACCAGGGAGCAGCGCATGGCGAACTTCCGAGCCGGGCTCGACGGCGGCGCGGGCACCTGTCTCGAGGATTTTAGAGATCTTCGATAGTTCGATCGACTGAACGCGTCAACGGCCCCGGCTTTCGCCGGGGCCGTTGACGTCTGCGCATTCAGTCAGCGCGCTCGGGGAGCACGGCGTGCGATCGAGAGGGTGCGCCGATGGCGCCCTTGACCTCGTCTACCCAGCCGTTGATGCGGTCGTCGAGCGCCTGGTGCACGCCGCGCATGAGACTGGCCACGATGTCGTCGAGCGCGCTGGCCACTTTACCGCTCGCACCCTTCGTGGCCGTCGCGGTGGCCGCCGCGGTCTTGATGTCGGCGCCGGAGCCACTGAGCAGCACCCCTGCCCCGAACGCCAACGCCAGCGAAGGCCACGGATGCTCTCGGACGACCTGGGCAACGTTCAACTTCTGCTCCAGCTCGGCCAGCGTGCTCGACATCCGCTCGCGAGTCAGCTCGATGTCGCGCCGGACGTCAGCCGTTGTTTCAACCATTCCTTGTCCTCCTTGAGCGTCGTCATCGTCTCGGTGGGCGCCAGACGCGAGGGCGACAGCAGCGTCATCCCGCGTTTCGCAAGCCAGGCCGCCACGCCGCTCGCGATCACCAGCACGATCAGCGCGGCGACCCAGTACAGATCGGCCGGCAGCCATTGATCGCCGATCAACAGCACGATGCCGGCAAGCACGGAGAGGCCTCCGAGAAGCGCCAGCACGCCGCCCGTCGCCACCAGTGCGGTGCCCTTGCCCGCGGCGCTCACCAACTCGCCGACTTCGACCCTGGCGAGCCGCGCCTCGCCCCGCACCAGCGACGCGCTTCCCTCGGCAAGATCGCGGAGCAAGACACCCAACGGGCGGGTGCCGTTGTGACCGTCGATCCTCATGAGACTATCCTCTCTCGGCGTTCTCATTTATTGCGGAACGCCTTTCCCAGCAGGTACCCGAGCCCGGCAGCGATGAGGAGCGTGCGGCCTGGATGTTCTTTCACCTGTCGTTCGACGCCGGTCTTGAGGCTGTCGAGGTCGGTGTCACGAATGAAATCCGCCGCTGCGTCCATCCCGCTTGCTACCTTGTTGCCGACTTGCGCCGTCCGGCTATCGGCCGTGACGGCCACGCTTCCCACATCGGTGGCGCCGGCGAGTTGGCTCGCCGAGCCACTGGCCGAGGTGCTGGTCGTGCGTTGCCGCAGCTTCTCGGCGCCCGAATGCAGCGCGTCGGCGAGGGAGTTCTTCACCTGACCGCTGCGCTCACGCACCGTCGAGCCGACGTCGGCGAGTTTCTCCTGCGCGCTGCCGGCGATGTCGCGCGCGCGGTCGGTAAAGCCCTGCGACGGCTGATTCGTACTGTTCGGCAGTGCCTGTCCCACGTCGGCGGTGGTGCCGGCGGCGTAGCCTTGCGACCCAGTCAAGTCTCCGGCGTTGCCGAAGCCCGACGTGCTGCTGAAGTCTCGCGAACTGCCTGCCCCGGGCCCGCTCGAAGGCGTCGCGTCATCAGAGAATCCGTTCCGGTCCATACGAGCACACTCCTCCAAAGGTGGTCAGTGAGAGTGTGCAGACGACATGCCGAAACAATCCTGATCGCGCACGGATGCGCTGCGCGACGGCGAAATTGTCAATCACGCCAGGCGCTGCCGAGCGCGGCAGCCGCGGGCCCACCGCGCGACAATTGACATGCAGGCTATGATAGATCCTCTCATGCGGCGCCTCGCCTGGCGTCGCGCGCCGTGAAATCCCGTACGGGAGAATCTTATGTCGCGCCGGCGGTCCGGATCTCTACTATCGCTCGCGCTCGTGGGAGCCGTGGGAATCGCGTGCGCGCACCGTTCGGTCGCGCCAGCTCCGACGCCGGTTCCGGCGCACGACGTCCAGGTGCCGGGAAGCGTGCACGAAGACGTGTTCTTCTCGCAGGCGCTCGGGGTCCGTAAGCACGCGGTGGTCTATCTGCCGGCGTCGTACGGGCGCGACAGCACGAGACGCTATCCCGTCGTCTACTATCTGCACGGGCTATTCGGCACGGAGACGGACTGGCTGTCAAAAGGCAGCATCGACGTCGCGGCCGATTCGCTGGCGCAGGCTGGAGCGCCGGAGATGATCATCGTCCTGCCGGATGGCGACGACGGTTGGTACACTACGTGGGTCGATCCCGTCCCGTACGCGACCTGTGCCGACAGCCTCCACGTCGAAGCGCCCGACCGCTACTGCGTCGTGAATGCCCGCTACGACGAGTACATCGCGCGCGACATGGTGGGCTACATCGACTCACACTATCGAACTCGGGCCGATCGGCAGCACCGCGGCATTGGTGGATTGAGCATGGGCGGTTATGGCGCGCTGAGCATCGCGCTCCACTATCCCGACGTGTTCGCCGCCGCCGCGAGCCACTCGGGCGTGGTGTCGCCACTGTACGTGGGAGCGCATCCGTTCGCCGCGCCGGCGCGCTACGCGACTACGGTCGAGGAGATCAAACCGACGACGGGCAGCTTCTGGCCGCGATATCTCCACTTTTGGGGCACGGACATCGAGCGCTGGCGCGCCGCGGATCCCGCGCAGACCGCCGAGCAGCTCGCCGGCCGCGGCGGGCCGATGCCGCTGCTCTTCATCGATTGCGGCGTGGATGACGGACTGATCGACCAAAACCGCGCGCTCGACTCGGAGCTACGACGGCTCGCGATCAAGCACTGGTACGCCGAGTGGCCCGGCGCGCATACGTGGCGCTACTGGAGCACGCACGTACGAGAGAGTCTCGCGTGGTTGGGGCAGGAGGTTGGAGGCTAGGGAAACGGCGGACGGCTGAGTGCATCGCGAAGGCGGGCGAATCGCGCCGGTCAGGGAGTGCTTAGGCGGTGAGATCGTGAGTGCGGGAGAGGTGAGGCACGGGCCGAGGTGGCTCCGTCGCGCCGCGGACTGCGAACGAGCTGCTAATTGGGGTCAGACTCGATTTAGAGACTTCTAAATCAAGTCTGACCCCAATTGTTTTTGCCGCCGGTTGCAGTTCGTAGTCCCGGCGCGCATCAGCTACCTCGGGCCGTCTCTCGGAGCTCCCGCACTCGAACCCTCAGTCCTATGCCCTCCCTGACCGGCGCGCGGATCCTGCTGGGTCGCGATTCCTGGCGCCCTTCCCCGCCGTTCCCGTGGACCCAGACTAGTCGCCAGCCGGGACGAACCCCTCCGCCGTCAACGCTTCGATCACCCGCGACCGGAGTGCATCGCTGGCGTCGAGCTTTGGAGCGGCGGCGGACACTGCGTTGAGAAAGGCGCGCGCGAAGTCGAAGTGCGACGTGCAGTCGGTGCACTGCTCGAGGTGGTGGAGAATCCGTTCGCGCTGTGGCTCGGAGATGACCTCGTCGAGATACGGCCAGAGCTGGCGAACGACCATTTCGCATTCGGATCGATTAGACAAGGCGTCGCTCCGAGGCCGGTGGCTGTGACGGCATGGAAGGATTGGACCGGGCGTAGCCGGCGTCGATGGCGTAGGCTATGAGAGCTTCCTGAAGCATTCGCCGGGCGCGGAAGAGCCGAGAGCGGACCGTGCCGACGGGGATATCGAGAATCGCCGCGATCTCGTCGTAGGTGAAGCCGTCGATGTCGGCGAGTCGCACGACGTCGCGGTAGTGCGGCTCGAGCATGTCGATCGCCTTCGCGATCGCCGGGCCGAGATCGAGTCGGCTGAACATGTCGTCGACGCCGCTCGCGCGCGCGAAGTTGTGCAATCGCGCCGCGGCCAGCGACTCGAGCTCCTGATCCTCGACGGCTATCGACCGCACGTCGCGGCGCCGCTGCTCGGCGAAGGCGTGACGGCAGATCGTCGACAGCCAGCTCTTGCAATCGGTTCCTGGCTGAAAGGTGTGCCAATGGCGATATGCACGCAGAAAGGTCTCCTGTACGAGATCGTCGGCATCCGGACCGCCGCCGGTGAGTGCCGTCGCCACACGTTTGATGGTCGGCAAAAACGGGAGCGCAATCCGCTCGAAGTCGCGATTGCGCTCGTCTGTCACGACGGCCTCGTCGCGATCTCGAACGCGGCAGTCGCCACGTCGTGGATCGGCGTCGGCACGCCGCGCTCTTGCCCGAGGCGGGACACCGCCCCAACGAGCAAATCGAGCTCGGTGGGCCCGCCGCGCTCGAGGTCGGCCAGGAAACTGGGGCGCATGCCGGGAACGAGCGCCAGCAGTTCACGGCCGATCTGCGCTTCGTCCGCTTCGCTGAACGCGACGCCGCCGGCGCGCGCGACTTCCGCGAGCTCGTGCAGCGATCCGGCGAGAAGCGCGCGCCCGCGCTCCGAGGCGATGACCGGACCCATTGGGCCGCGCGAAAGGCCGCACACGACATTCATGGGAACGATGAAGGCGAATTTTCGCCACAGATCGAGCGTGATGTCGTCGCTCAAGCTGGCGCCCGTCCCGCCGGCGCCGAAGGCGGCGACGAGTTGTCGCGTGCGATCGCTGGGCCGCCGGTCGAACTCGCCGAGCGTCACCTTATCGAACGGGCTCTTTCGTTCCACGACACCCGGTGCGGTACGCACGAGGCTCGCCCGAACCAGCCCCCCCACGATCGAGCCGCGGGGCACGCCGAGCTGCGCCAGCCGGTCCGCGACATCGACGCCGTTCAGCAACGGCACGATCGCGGCGCCATTCGTCGCGGCGGCGGCGAGGCCGGCGCCAACCTCGGCGAGCGAGTACGATTTCACCGCGACGATCACCGCGTCGCAGTCGGCGACGAGCGCGCTGTCGGCGGCGACCGCGGGTCGCGCGACGAACGACCGGTCCGGCGTTCGAACCTGGAGTCCGTTCGCCTCGATGGCCCGCAGGTGTTCGCCGCGCGCAACGAGCTTGACCCTGCTGCCGGCGTCGCTCAACAGTCCGGCGTAGTAGCTGCCGATTCCGCCGGCGCCGACGATTCCGATTTGCACGATTGTTATGCCGCTATTTCCTGGCGTGCTCGAAGAGGTGCAGGTACTGCCCGTAGCCTTCTTCCTCGAGCTTGGAGACCGGGATGAATCGCATGGACGCCGAGTTCATGCAGTAACGCATGCCCGTCGGCTTTGGGCCGTCGTCGAACAGATGGCCCAGGTGCGAGTCGCCGTGCGCTGAGCGCACCTCCGTGCGCGTCATGAACAAGCTGCGGTCGACCTTGGTCTTGACGTTCTCGGGCTCGAGCGGCTTCGTGAAGCTCGGCCATCCCGTTCCCGAATCGTACTTGTCGAGAGAGCTGAAGAGCGGCTCGCCCGACACGATGTCCACGTAGATCCCGGGCTCGTGGTTGTTCCAGTACTCGTTCTGAAATGGCCGCTCGGTCGCCTCGTGCTGCGTCACCTCGTACTGGGTGGCGGAGAGCCTGGTCTTCAGCTCTTGATCGCTCGGCTTTTTGTAGTCGGTCATGGGATGTCCTCCTCGTATCGATGCATGTGTCTGCGCTTCACCGGGGGAGGGGAAAGCCGCGGCGAACAGGACGACGATCGCCGCGAGCGCGCGTGCAATGGTAATATGTTGTCGCATTGGAAGTCTCCGCATGGACGCGGCAGCTACCGGGCCGCGCACCTTCAAAAGGCGGCGCCATCCGCGTTAGTTCCAGCCCACGATCGCCCTCTCGCCCCTCCGTTGCGCCAGCCGCCCGACCTGGAACTGTTCGGCCGGTTGGATCGTTCTGGACGAATCTTACCGGAGCCCCACCTTGCCCACGACGATCGATCCACAACTGGCAACCAAGCTCACCGATGCACGGCTGCAGGTGCACCACGCCGCGCAGCTCGCGACGGCGATGGGCATATCCTACCTGCCGCCCCGCTCCGACGACAGGCATACGAACCTCGAGTGGCTGTCGGGCGCGGGCGTTCTGGCGTCGCATGTCGTGCCCGGCGACCCGCCGTTTCGAATCGGCGTCCGCGTGGCGGACCTCGCGCTGTGCATGCTCAACGGCGGAAACGGATTGCTGGGAACGCTGCCGCTCCACGGCCGAACGATCGAGCAGGCGGCGCGATGGCTTCGCGAGCGCATCAGCGACGCGGGCGCCGATGCCGCGCGGTTCACGCTGGCGCGCCACTACACGATTCCGCACCACGCGGTCGATGACGGAGCGCCGTTCGACGCGAGCGCCAGCGAATCATTCAGGCAGCTGGCGGCGTGGTTCGGGCTTGGCGCGTCGGCGCTGTCGCGCATCCAGGCGGAGAATGACGGCAGCGAAGTGCGCTGCTGGCCGCACCATTTCGACATCGCCACGCTCCTCACCGTAGCACCCGATCGCACGGTGGGCGTTGGGCTCGAGCCCGGCGACGTGTACTACGACGAGCCGTACTTCTACGTGAACATGCGGCCGGAGCCGGCAGCCGACGCGCTGACCGCGACGCTCGACGGCGGCGGCTTCTGGCACACGCGCGAGTGGATGGGCGCGGTACTTCCGGGCTCGCGCGTCGAGGCGACGTCCGCGCGCCGTGATCAACGCGTGGAGGTGGACGCATTTCTCGACTCGGCGGTAGCTGCCTGTCGCGCGCTCGTGGCGCGCGGTGCTCAGATCGCCGGCGCCACCTCGCCCTGATCGACGCCGATCTCCTCGGCGACGAGGCGATGCGCCTTGCGGCCGCCGCGCGCCGTCGTGTGCGGCGCGTCTTCGTGGTCGAGGAGAAGTTGCGCCATGTCCACGGCGCGCGCGATGAGGCTGCGCGCGCCCTCGCGCAATTCGGGGCTCATCATCACCTGGCGGACGTTGTTCTCCATGTCCTCGGCCGACCAGCCGCGTGAGTGCGCGATGTACGGGAACTGCGGAAAGTGACAGCCAATCTCGGAGAAGAATCCGAGCATCTGTCCGGCGACCGCCTGCACGTTGTCCTGGCCGCCGGTGATGATGAACGAGGCCACCTTGTTTCGCATCAGGACGCGATTGGCGATCGTGACCTGATTCTGCACGCAGTTCATTCGCTCGACCATCCGGTAGTAGAGCGAGCTGGCGTTTCCCCAGCGGATCGGCGTGGAGACGAGGATCACGTCGGCCCAATGCACGATGGCTTCGTACACCGCTTCCATCTGATCGCTCGGATCCATCTGCGTGATCGAGCAGGGCCAGGTGCAGGCATGCGCGCTCTTCGAGTAGTAGCCCTCGCACGGCCGAAAGCGCAGCCCGGCGAGGTGGATCGTTTGCGTCTCGACGTGCAGCACCGACGAGGCGTAGTGGATCGCTTCGGCGAGGAGCGCGTCCGACGTCGAGTAGCGCGGGTTGTTCACGTCCATGTTGGTCGTCGAGATGCCGACGACCCGCACACCGCCCGGCGCGCGCGAGATGCGCCGGGTGAGCGGGTGCGACGCGTGCACGCCGCGGCTCCGCTTTGTCGCGGGATCGGCGGACACGAACAGTCGCCCGCTCTCGACCTTCACTGCGTACGAGGGCACGGCATCCGCCTCGTATCCGGGCTCACCCAGGCCGGTCGACCAGTGATACTTCCAGTTGTGCCACGGGCATACGAGGTACTCGCCGTCGAGCCGACCCTCGGCGAGCGGGCCGCCGGCGTGGTTGCAGACGCCGGACAGCGCGCCCAGCTCGCCGCCGACGCACGTGACCACGACCCTCGTCATGCCGACCATCACCGGCGACAGCGCGCGCCCGCGGAACGCCGCGGCGTCGCCGACGTCGACCCAGGTCACGTCGCGGGTCCGATCGTCGTCGCTCATGACGCTCGCAGCACGCTCGTCCAGAAGTACGACTCGGCATCCGTCCACAGCCGCTCGATGCTGAATCCCGCCGCACCGACGACGTTCGCCAACTGCTCTTCATCGTACTTATATGAGGATTCCGTCCAGATCGTCTCGCTGCGCGCGAGCTCGACGATCGTGCCGGCAATGTCGACCGTCTGATCTTCCGTGGACACGAGGTGCATCTCCACCCTGCTGTCGCGGTCGTTGAAGAACGCCAGGTGGCGAAAGCGCCGGACGTCGAAGTCCGCGCCGATCTCCCGATTGATACGTCGCAGCATGTTGAGGTTGAACGCGGCCGTGACGCCGTGCGGATCGTCATAGGCCGCGTTCAGCACCGCCGGATCCTTTCGCCGGTCGACGCCGAGGACGAGCATGCCGCCCGTGCCGACGGTGCGCCGAATGCGGCTGAGGAAGGCGGCGGCTTCGGCCGGGTGGAAGTTGCCGATCGTCGAGCCGGGAAAGAACGCCAGCTTTCGCGCGTGCTGCGGCAATGCCGGCAGCACGAGCGGTCTGGTGTAGTCGGCGCACAGTGGACGGATCGCGACGCCGGGATAGTCCGCCTCGAGATCGTCCGCGACACGCGCGAGCTGCAGGTGCGAGATGTCGATCGGCACGTAGGCGGCCGGCGCGTGGAGCGCGTCGAGGAGCAGCCGGATCTTGGTCCCCGCCCCGCTGCCATACTCGACGAGCGCACAGTGTGGTCCCGCCAGCTCGGCGATCTCGCCGACGCGCTGGCGGAGTATCGAGAGCTCGCTCCGCGTGAGGTAGTACTCGTCGAGGGTGCAGATGCGCTCGAACAGCCGCGCGCCCTCGTCGTCGTAGAAGAGTTTGGCCGGGAGTGTCTTGGGGCTCGACGTGAGACCGCTCAGGACGTCCGCCAGTAACTCGCGCGATTCGACGGGCGCGATCGAGCGAAGCGGAAGCTCCGAATGCCGCGACAGGTTCATGGATTCCTCGCCAGGCGAATGCCCATGAACTGCCAGCGGGCGTCGGACGGGAAGAAGTTGCGATACGTGAGACGAGCGTGCGACCGTGGCGTGGCGCAGGACGCGCCGCGTAGCACCCACTGATCGCTCATCCACTTGCCGTTGTACTCGCCGATCGCGCCCGGCGCTGGCGAGAATCCCGGGTACGCGAGATACGCGCTCTGCGTCCACTGCCAAACGTCGCCGTACAGCTGGCGGATCGAATTCGCGGACGGCGGCGCCGGCGCCGGATGAAAGAGCTGCGCCTCCACGAAATTCCCGTCGACCGGCTCGCGCGACGCCGCGATCTCCCACTCGGCTTCCGTGGGGAGCCGCGCGCCGGCCCAGCGCGCGAACGCGTCGGCCTCGTAATGGCTGACGTGGCACACCGGCTCCGCGGGGTTCACCGGATGCGCGCCCGCGAGCGAGAACTCGGTCCATCCGTCGCTCGTGCGCTCCCAGTAAAGCGGCGCCTCCCAACTCTCCTCGCGAACCTTTGCCCAGCCGTTGGAAAGCCACAGCTCGGGGCGGTGATAGCCACGATCCTCGATGAAGGCGAGATACTCGCCGTTCGTCACGAGGCGATCGGCGAGGTGGAACTCGTCGACGAACACGCGGTGCGCTGGGCTCTCGTTGTCGAATGCGAACCCGTGGCCTTCGTAGCCGATGCGATAGATGCCGGCCGGCACGGTGCGCCAGGCGCTCGGCGATTGCGCCACGTCGTGGTCGCGTGGCCGCGGCGCGTACGCCGGCCGCAGAGGATTCATCCAGAAGACGTGCTTGATGTCGGTGAGCATCAACTCCTGATGCTGCTGCTCGTGGTGCAGGCCGAGCTCGATCACCGCGAGCGCGGGATGCGACTCGTCCGCGCCGATGCGCTCGAGGAGCGCGACGAGCGCTTCATCCACGTAGGCCCGATACGCGTACACTTCGGCGACGGTGGGGCGCGTGACGAGCCCGCGCTGCGCGCGGCAATGTCGCTCGCCAGCCTGCACGTAGTACGAGTTGAAGAGGAACGCGTACTTGGGGTTCAGCGCGACGTAGCTCTGATCGAATGGCGCCAGCACGAAGGTCTCGAAGAACCAGCTCGTGTGCGCGAGGTGCCACTTGGTGGGACTCACGTCGGTCATCGTGCTGACCACGTAGTCCTCGGTCTGCAGCGGCTCGCAGAGCGCTTCAGTCTGCCGCCGAACGTCGAGCAATCGCTGCTGCAGCGGGCTCGGCGCGACTCGCACGTCCGAGATGGTCATCGCCATCATCCTCCGGGGTGTGCTGGTGCGTGGACCAGCCCCCGAAACGCTCGTCGAGCCGGAAAGTTCCAAATCGCGACCAGATCAGCCGGCCATGGTCGAGCCGGGCCGCAAATCTAGGCGGGCTCGCGGGGCGGCGGCTAGGCCTTGGGCGGCAGGCTGCCGATCGGCTTTTGATGCCTTCGCGGCGCGGCCGCGCCTATCGTCCCCTTCGCCTCGCCGTGATCAGCACGGCAATCTCATCCGGCCGCGGATTGATGAAGTCGAGCCGCACACGCCCATCGGGGAGCGTCGACACCGTGCACGGGATCGCGCTGTTCGTGAGGACCCATCCCGCGGGCAGCACGACCGCGTTGGCGGGACGCCCAAAGCTCCGGTCCCACACGAGCTCGTCGCCGACCACCTTGTATCGCGCGGTGTCGGTGTAGGTCTCGAACATCCGAATCCGGATCGACTCGCCAGCCTTGACCGGCGCAAATCGGAATACCACGACTTCGCTCTGCGGCGTGACGTTGGCGACGTCGAGCTTGGCCGCGGCGATCGCGTCGCCTTTGAGAATCTCCCACTTGAGATCCTCGCCGGTGTCGAGGTTGCGCGCGTGCGGATTCGAAACCGTACTGCCCGCGCGCACCTCGTTGAGGTAGGTGCTCGTTCCCGGGCGCGACTCGGTGTAGTCGTGGTAAAGGTCGAACGCGTGCGTCTCGGGCTGCTGCAGGAAGTACACGATCTCTCGATTCTGGCGCGCCCGCTCGCCGAGTCGACGGGCCGCGCTCGAGGTCACCGCAGACAAACTCGTCACCGGACGAGCGCGCATCGTGACCGGGGCCTCGGCGGGCGTGTTGTTCCAGAAGCTGATGCCGATACGTCCATCGGCCTCCTGGAGCACCTGCGACGGGAAGTTGGACGAGATCAGCTCGTAGCCCGCGGGCAGCACGACCGAGTTGCGCTTGATGCCGAGGGGACGCGTGAAGATCAGCGTGTCGCCACGCACGAAATAGCTCGTCGTGTCTTCGTAGGTCTTTTCTATCAAGACGCGCGCTTCGCCGCCATCCGACGGGACGGGGCGCGCGAGCTTCACCCGGATGTACGCCTGGGTCGTGTCGCGGTTGCGCACGCCGCCGGCGTTGGCGACAGCGCTCCCCACGACGTCGAACTCGAGCGGTTTGCCGGTGGCGCGATCGGTGACTCGTTCGTCGGTCGCGACCGATCCTTTCCGGATCGGGTTGAAGTAGTACGTCGCGCCGGGCGTGGTCGCCGTCACCTCGTAGATGATCCGGAACTTCGCCGAGCCCGGCGCGAGGAGCTCGTACCGTGTGTACGCATCGGACTCGGTCTGAGGCGCGGGTCGTGTGGCCTGTGAACGTCCTCGCTGAGCCGCGGTGACGGCGAGCCCGAATCCGACTAGCGCGACGTGCGGACGCATCGGAATCTCAGCGACGCGGCTGACCGCCGGTTACGGAGAAGCTCGAGCGGATGCGGGCCAGCTGGTTCTTCTGACCGGGATTCCTGGCCATCACGTCGGCGAGCAGGCGGGCCATGATCTCGTCGTCGATGATGGTGGGCTCAGGGCCAAAGCGCTTGCCGTAGCCCATGTGGGTCGGTGGGTCGAGCAGCACTTCGTTCTCCAACACAAGGTCGTTGGCGCCGTGCACCACCCGTACGGCGCAGAACTTCTTGCCGGGCTTTTCCATGTAGCCTACTCGGACGCCGTCGACCTCCGCGGGAACCTCGGGCAGCGGATGCGACGCGCCGTCGGTGCCCTGGAACGTCGTCGCCCCAGGCTTTAGAGACTCGTGATTGCGCTCGAAACTGCCGTGGTACATCAGACAATGCCGCATCGTGTCCCTCGAAGGTTGAATCCGCGGTGAGTGGGTGCGGGGAACCTACGGTAGCCGTCCCGTGCGCGCCATCCTATTATCCCGGGGAACAGGGGCTCGTTGTGATCCGAGACGCGCGCCCGACGCGCGCGAAGGAGACGACATGCGCGCTGCACTCATCACGCTCGGTTTCGCCGCCGTATTCGCGGCGCCGCTTCTTGCCCAGGACTCGACGGCGGTCACCTGCAAGGCCGCGCCCTGCCTCATCACCTTCGAGTGGGGGAATGCCGGCTCCATGCCGCCGGATCCCGATCGCCGGTACGGCGCGCCGTCGGAGCTCGAGGCGGCATTCCTCGATCGGCTGCAGGAGCTGGGATTCACGGTCAGCCGCACCGGTCCCGCGCCGACGACGCTGGTCGTTCGGATCATGCCGCACGATCGCGCACTCTGTGACATGTCGGTCGGCACCAATCCTGACTACTCGTGCCACACGGCGGAGCGCGCGACGATCACGATCCAGCAGGCCGACGCCCCCGCCAAGTCTGTCCGGCGCGTGGACGTCAATCCGCGCTGCGCCGATCCCAAAATGCTCCCGACCTTTACGCAGTTCGGCCGCTACACGGCGGAGTACTTTGGCTACGCGGTCGTCGACCGGAAGGGTTCGAGGCCGGCATCGATCAGATGCTGATGCGCCGGGCCCCCGTCCCTGAAAAGACGAACAGGAGCTGGGCGACGCGCATGATTTCCCACCCACCCGTCATGGCGCGTACACCCAAACTCCTGTCGTTTTTGCATTCCACCGAGTGACGTTTGGGGGGCAGTCGGTGGCGCATGAGGAAGGTACGATGCGCGCAGAGCCGACTGGACAAAGATTCCGCTAAGATGGCCTCCGGTCAGGCGGTCTGCTCCAGCGCCTCCGCGCCGACCTCGGTTGCCGGAAGGCGCAGCGAGAACACGCTGCCGCCGCCGGGCCGCGGCGCGTAGCCCACGGTTCCACCCTGCAGCTCGGCCAGCGTCCGCGCGATCGAGAGGCCGAGTCCGGCGCGACCGGCGTCCGGCGGCGCGTTCCGCGCCCGGTGAAACGGCTCGAAGATGGTCGGCAGATCTTCGTCGCGCACACCGGGGCCGCGGTCCGACACCGTGAACACGAGCATCTCGCCTTCGCGACGCGCCGCCAGCTCGATGGGCTCGTGCCCCGGCGAGTAGCGCGCCGCGTTCTCGAGCAGGTTGCAGAGCACGCGCAACGACTGCGCGAAATCAAACCGTCCGACGAGCGCGGGGCTGGCGAGGTCGATCACCGTTCGCAGCTGGTGGTCCCCGAACAGCCCTCGCGTCTGCCGCACGGCGGCGCCAATCAAATCTTCCGCCGTGTTGATCTCCGGATGCGCCGCGAAGCCGCCGCCCTTGAGGCGCGACAGGTCGAGCAGATCGTTCACGAGTCGGCTCAGACGATCCGCCTGCTCCTCGATCGCGGCCGCCGAGTCGTTCCCCTGTAACGCCGCGCTTTGCGCCAGCGCCTTGATCGTGGTGAGGGGAGTTCTGAGATCGTGCGACACCGACGCCAGAACGACATCCTTGAGGCGGTCGGCCTGCCGGAGCGCCTCCGCATGTTCTGCCTCGGCGACGAGCCGGACGCGGTCGAGGGCGAGCGCGGCGTAGTAGGAGATGGCCTCGAGAAAACGATGCTGCGCGCCGTCGAGGTGCACGGCAGGGTCGTTTCTGAGCGTCATCACGCCGACGACGCGGTTTTGCACCGCCAGGGGCAGCACTACCCGCTCGACGCGCCCATCAGGCGTCGTGACCCATTCGCGTTGGGCGTTGGTGGACGTCGGCTCGATCCTGCAGTTCGACATGCCCAGAGTGGAGCGAACGACCTCGGCGATGCGCTCGAGCGCGTCTTCCGCGCGGCCGCCGCTCAGCGTCTCCGAGCCCAGCCGCGCAAATGATTCCACTTCCACCGCACGCCGGCGCGCCTCTTCGGCTTCGGCGCGGGCGCGGGCGAGCAGCTGAGCCGACACCAGCGCTGTCACGAGAAACGTCCCCAGCGCGACCCAGTCGAGCGGCTTGCCGACGCCAAACTCGCTGTACGGCGGCTGGAAGTAGTAGTCGATCAGGATGAAGCCGAGTATCGCCAGGGTGAACCCGAGCGGCCGTCCGGCACTCGCGCTCCCGAACAGGATGATGAGCAAGTACACGAGGACGACGTGCACCTGGTCGAACGAAGCGCGCATCTGGGCCATGATGGCCGTGGCCACCGCGGTCACGATGAACCAGCCGATCCAGTTGGCCAGCGTCCGGCGGCGCGACATGCTCAACGAGGCAGTTCGACGCGGTACCCGACGCCCGGTTCGGTGATCACGATTTGCGGCGCGGCGGGATCGACCTCGATCTTGCGGCGCAGGTTGGTGATGTGGACGCGCAGGTACTGTTGCGGACTGCCGAACTCTCGGCCCCAGACGGCGTCGAAGATCTGCTGATGCGTGAGCGTTCGGCCGGCGGCACCGAGGAGGGTGGCGAGGATCTGCCACTCGATGGGCGTGAGGTGGATCTGAACGCCATCGCGCGAGACGCGACGGTTCACCGTATCGACGAGCAGACTGCCGATCGTGACCGGGCCCAGGCTGCCTGCCGTGGCAGCCAGAGTTTTGGCGCGCCGGATCTGGGCTTTGGCGCGTGCCGCCAACTCGAGCACGCTGAACGGCTTGGTGACGTAGTCGTCGGCGCCCGCGTTCAGCAGGTCGACCTTTTCGAGCTCGGAGTGGCGGGCCGACAGGACGATGATCGGTACGGCCGAGCGACGGCGGATGGCGCGGCACACCTCTACGCCTTCCATGTCGGGCAGCCCCAGATCGAGCACTACGAGATCGGGACGGCCGCTCGAGGCGGCGTCTACGCCATCCAAGCCGTTGGCGGCTTCGTTAACGTTGGCGGTGACGTCCCGCAGGGCATCGCGGACGGCGCGTCTGATCTGCGGCTCGTCGTCGATGACCAGGACGAGGTCGGCGTCGGGCATGTGCAAAGAAATTGATCGGCGGATTAATGGGTTCGTACGCCAGGCAGGACCATCAGATCCATGCTCTGCGTCACAGCCCCAACGGCCCAAAGGGTGTGGATTTCTCAATCGCCGGAGAATGGCGGCACGTTTCCTGTTCGAGGAGGCAGTATGCGCATGCAGTCGATCATCGCTTTAGCGGCCATCCTGGCGATCGCCGCGTGCGACGCGGCCACCAGCCCCAAGCTCGCCGGCCTGAGCGGACCAGGTGGGACGTCCGGGGGTACGAATGGCGGTAACAACACCACACAACAACTCGTCATCACACCGAATCTCGTGCAGTTGAAGGTCGGCACGACCTTCCAGCTCTCGACGAACGCCACCGCGGCCCAGCAGAGCCAGATCCAGTGGAGCTCACTCGCCCCGGCGATCGTGAGCGTCACGCAGGCGGGGTTGGTCTCAGCCGCGGGATCCGGCACGGCGACGATCGTGGCCCGCTTCTCGTTCGATACATCGAACGTCGCCACGGCAACGATCATCGCGAGTCCGTGACGACGGCCAGGACGGCGCCGGGATCCAGGAGTCCCTGACACCAAGATGAAATCGAAAACCACATCGCGATCGCATTCGCACGCTGGCGGACGACATGCGTCCCACACCGAGCGCGCGGCGCTCGCGCGCGAACATTATCGCCGGGAAAAGGAGCGTCGAGCCCGGCGCCCTCTACCCGAATCCGACGTAATGGAGGCAGCCCGTCGCGAGTACCTCGCCCTTCTCGAAGCAGAAGCCGCCAAGGGCAAAGGTGGCCGGCCGAAAAAGAAAGCCGCCGCCGAAAGCACCCGGGAGGAGGAAGAGGCCTCCGACGAATGAGCGAGGCCGTACTCGCCGAGGCGAGTCGCCGCGAACGCCGGATCGACCGTACGCGACGGTCGGTCGAGATGTGGCTGGACGAGCTGTTCCGCCCGAAGAACTGGGCGGCGACGCTGGCGTATCACCTCGGGCTCCAGGGACGCGTGCGTGTGCGCCAAGACACCTTCACGCTCGGCGCTTCCGGCGCGGCAGCGAGTGAACCGCGGCCGGCGCTGCGTATTGCCTTCGCGTCCGACTTCCACGCCGGGTCAACCACGCATCCGAGACTGCTCGATTGCGCGTGTGAGGCGATCGCGAGCTCCGAGCCCCACGTTCTGCTGCTAGGTGGCGACTTCGTGACGATGCGCGCGTCGTCGATCCATCGCCTGGCGGACCGATTGGCCGAGATTCCGTCGCCCTACGGCAAGTTCGCGGTCCTCGGCAATCACGATCTTCGTGCCGATCGCGCGACGGTGCTGGCGGCGCTTGACGCAGCCGGCATCCGCGTGCTCGCCAACGAGCACGCCGTGCTGCCCCAACCGTACGACGACATCGCGATCTGCGGTTTGGAAGACGCGACGCGCGGTGAGCCGCGAGCCGATCACGCCCTGGACGCGGCAACCGGCGCGCGCATCGTTCTGATGCATTCCCCGGAAGGTCTGCATGCGATCGGAGACCGCGAGTTTGATCTGGCCTTCTGCGGTCACACGCACGGTGGGCAGATCGCGCTGCCCTGGGGAACGCCCGTGGTCGTTCCGCCGGGCCGGTTCAACCGACGGTTTGTAAAAGGACGCTTCGATTTGGCGCGCGATGGCAGCCGCGAGAGCCGTGGTGGTCGGGCGCTCCTCGTGAGCGGCGGGGTCGGTTGCAGCACGATTCCCGTGCGGTTGTTCGCAGCGCCGGAGGTGCACCTGTGCTTAATTATATGAGTGCGCCTCGACCGTAAACTGCTCCTGATCGCGCCGGCGATCGTGCTCGTGCTCGTGGTGGCCGGGATGCTGTATGCGTCCACGCAACTGCATCTGCTCGCCAAAACCGGCAGCGGCGCAGATCGCGCCGAGTTCATCAACGCGGTCGCGGCGGGCAAAAAGCCGCTCAACGACCGGCAGGCGATCGAGTTGCTCCAGTGGCAGCTCGAGGTCGAGACCAGGCGCACGGAGGCGATCGTCGCCAGTCGCGATCTCCTCATCGAGCTCTCGGCGATCGCGCTCGCATCGTGCATCGTGCTCGGCATCGGCATTCGCGGCGTTCCACGCGAACACTGGCCGCGTTTCGGTCGGCAGCGCGGGAGCGACGCGTGATTCGCGCGCGACAGATCTTCGGCGTGAGCCTGGCGCTCGCCTGCGGCGCCGACCTGGCGATGGCCCAGCTCGATACGGCCGGCGATTCGCTTCCCGTCACTCGGTTGCGGACCGGCGCGACCGCGTACACGACGTACAGCGGCTTGAACGACTCGGTGCGCGCCGTCGTGCGAGACAGCACGGCGTGGCTCGAGCTGTGGCGAGCGATCAATCGGCCGTTTTATCCCCCACCGCCGCTGCCACCAGTGGATTTCGAGCGTGACATGATCGTCATCGCGGCGCTCGGCACGCGTCCGACCGCGGGTTACGACATCGTGATCGAAGGCGCGCGCCAGGATTCGGCAGCCGTCGAAATCGCCCTTCGTACACTGAGCCCGGCGCCTGGATGTCCCGTATCTGCCGCCATGACCCAGCCGGTTGACCTGGCCACGATTCCCGCCAGTCAGCGCGCCGTTCGCTTTCGCGAAAAGAGCATCGTCGTCCCGTGTGGTGCGCCATGAGAATGACCTCGAGATCGACGGCGATGCTCGCCGTCGTCGCGATGCTCGCGATTCCCGCGGCCGCGCGCGCGCAACGATGCCGTGGCTGCCAGGGTGAAGACACCGTGGCGCGCACGCACATTTGGCCCGCGGTGGGCGTTCACGCCGGCATTCCGCAGAAAGCCTCGGCGGCACTGGGCGTGCTCGTGGGCGCTGATTGGCAGCGCAATGGGCGCGATCACTCGCGCAACGTTGCGCTGTTCGCGGAGCCCGGCCTCGCCGCGGGGCGCGCGTCGCTCGCTTACGTCGAGGGCGGTTACGGTCATTTCGGTTCGGGTTTCGGCGTCGCGGCCACCGTCCTGCGGACGTGGAAGGATCCGCTCACGGCCAAACCGAACATGTCGTACGTCGGTGGCGAGATTCTGCTCTGGCCGATCGTCTTCATCGGGCCGCGCGTCGGCCTGTTTCACTCCGTGTCCGGCACGGAGACGAACAAGCGCTGGTTCGTGAGCCTGGACCTGGGCATCGGGCTGTAACTCGTCCGCCGCGCGAGCGACCGCATGACCCATCGGCTGTACTACACGGACGCATATCGCACCGAGTTCACCGCCACGATCGTCGAGCGCGGCGCCGACGGGACGCGCGTGTACCTCGATGAAAGCGTGTTCTATCCGACGTCGGGCGGCCAGTTGCACGATCTCGGTACACTTGGCGAGATCGCGGTCGTGGACGTGGTCGACGAAGAAGATCGGGTCGCGCACGTACTCGCGTCGCCGATCGGCGCGAATGCCATCGACCGCCCGATCAGCGGCAGGATCGATTGGGCGCGGCGGTATGATCACATGCAGCAACACACCGGACAGCATCTGCTGTCCGCGGTGTTCGAGGATCTCTTCGGCGCGCGGACGGTGAGCGTGCACTTTGGCGAAGAGTACTCGACCCTGGACCTCGACGCCGAGTTCGTCACGCGTGACCAGCTCGTGAAAGCCGAGTCGCGCGCCAATGCGATCGTCGCCGAGGCGCGGCCGGTGACGATCACGTTCGAGGACGCGGCGACCGCGACGGGCTTGCGCAAGCCGTCGGATCGGCCGGGTGAGCTGCGCATCGTGACGATCGACGCGCTCGACCGGAGCGCTTGCGGCGGCACGCACGTACGCTCGACCGCCGAGATCGGCGCCGTGCTCCTGCGATCTGTCGAGAAGGTTCGAAAGGCGACGCGAGTCGAATTCGTGTGCGGGCCACGCGCGATCCGCCGCGCGCGGCGCGACTACGAGTCGCTCGGCCGCGTCGCCGCATCGCTCACGTCGTCGATCGACGAAGCCGCGTCGGTGGTCGGAGCACAGAGTGAAAGACTGAAAGAGCTGGACGGGACGCGGCGTAAGCTCGAAAAAGAGCTCGCTTCGTTCCGCGCCCGCGAGCGCTACGACGGCGCGACGCCCGACGCGAGCGGAGCTCGAACGATCGTCGTGCGCGACGCGACGTCGATCGACGAGCTGCGAACGCTCGCTCAAGCTGCGCTCGCCCTTCCGAAGGTCGTCCTGATCGGCGCGTTGAAGTCGCCGGCGTCGGTACTCGTCGCGACGTCAGAGGACTCAGGCGTCGACGCAGGCAAGGTGCTCAAGGAAAAACTGGCCGCGGTGGGAGGAAGAGGAGGAGGATCGCCGCGGATGGCGCAGGGGAGCGTGCCTGACGCTCTGGCGCTGGAAAGAGTGGTTTCGGAACTGCGGGGGGCGGACGGCTGACTGCGGGCGCAAACCGCGGAAGTGCCAAAAGGCGGGAAATGCCAAAGAACGGAAATGCCAAACGACGAAAGTGCCTAACGGCGTCAAGAGCGGAACTGCCAAGGAGCGGGAAACTACGAACGCGCTCTTTCCCGCCGTTTGGCATCTTCGCTCTTGACGCCGTTTGGCATCCTCGCTCTTGACGCCGTTTGGCATCTTCGTAGTTCGGAACTTTCGTCGTTTGGCACCTCCGCCGTTCGGAACTCTCCGCAGTTAGCGCCCGCCCTCAGCCGTTCACAATCTCGCAGTTCCGCTCTTCCCCGCCTCCGCCCGTGCCTCGTCTATCGCCTTGTTGACTGTTTCCGCATCGAGGCTGTCGAGCGTCGCGAACGGGTGCTCGATGCTCACGCCCGGAGAATCGTACAGTCCCCATCGCTCCGTCGTCCCGCGGATGTACATCGCGACGCACGGCGTGCGGAATGCCGCGGCCGCGTGGGCGATGCTCGTGTCGGGCGTGAAGACGAAATCCGCCGTCGCCACCAGCGCGAATGCTTCCCGAATGCTCGGCGTTCGCACGAGCGTGCCTCCTCCCTGCTCCGCGACTCGAGCCGCGCGATCCATCTCGTGGGGTGCGCCGATCACGCGGAACGTCACGTCGCCATGGCGTTCGCGGATGTGCCGCATGACCGCGACGTAGTTGTCCGTTGCCCAGCGGCGAGGGAGGATGCCCGCCGAGACGTTCACGAGCGCACGGAGTGAACCGGTGCGTTCGCCCCAGATCGTCTCGGCGTTCGCGCGCTCGGCAGCGGTCAGCTCGATCGTCGGATGACGGTCGATCGTCGACGGGTCGACCCCGAAGGCGCGCACGAGCGCGGCGAGCCGATCGACCATGTGCGCGTTGGGGTCGGGCGACTCGGGCACCGTTACGTTGAACGCGGCGTCGTTGCCGCGTCCCGCGATCCCGATGCGATAGCGCGCGCCGCTCGCGAGGATGAGAAGAAGCGTCGTCACCGACGGCGCCGTCACCATGCAATCGATGACCGCGTCGTACTTCGCGGCGCGCAGGCGGCGAGTCGCCGGGAGATAGCCCGCCAATCGGCGTTTGTCGAACACGATCACGTCGTGCATCCAATCGCTCGCCTCGAGAATCGCGGCGTTCGCCGGCGAGGCGAGCACATCCATCCTGATCGTCGGGTGCGAGCGCGCGATCGCTCGCATCACGCCGGTGGAGAGAATCATGTCCCCGGCCCGATCGTGCCGGAGGAACAGCACGCGATGCGGCCGCTCGTCCCAGCGGGGCGAGCCTCCGGCGGAACGCCGCATGGATGCGACGAGTATTCGAATCCAGAGTCCGCGCCACCAGAGCTCGAGGCGTTTGAGCCGCATTGTAAGGAATCTACGAGCGCCGAGCCCGCCTGTTGGCGTTTGCCCGTGCTCGACTCATACTGATTGGAGCATTCTCACAACTCACCCGTTCCACCATGAATCGCCTACCTGTGCATGCGGTCCTCGTCGCCGGCGCGCTCGCCCTGCCCGCCGCGGCCGCGCCGCAGCGGACGACCGCCGCTTCAAGCCCGTCGATCCGCATCCCGTTCGAGAAGTACACGCTGCCGAACGGATTGACCGTGATCCTGTCCGAAGATCACACGACCCCGACTGTGGCCGTGGAGGTCATCTACCACGTCGGCTCGAAGAACGAGCTGGTCGGACACACCGGCTTCGCGCACATGTTCGAGCACGTCATGTTCACCGGTTCGGGTCACGTGCCCTACGGCACGCACGATAAGTACACGGAGGGTGTGGGGGGCACCAACAACGGCCAGACGTACTTCGACTGGACACGCTACTGGGAGACCGATCCGTCGAACTATCTGGAGACCGCGCTCTGGCTCGAGTCGGACCGCATGGGGTTTCTGCTCGATTCGCTCGACGAGACGAAGTTCCGCGCCCAGCGCGACATCGTGAAGAACGAGCGGCGTCAGAGCTACGACAACCAGCCGTACAATCGCGACGAGGAAATCCTCCTTCTCACGATGTATCCCAAGGGCCATCCGTACTCCTGGCCGACGATCGGCAGCATGGCCGATCTCACGGCCGCAACGGTGGAGGACGTCAAGCAGTTCTTCCGCCTGTACTACGCGCCGAACAATGCGACGCTCGCGATCGTCGGCGACATCGAGTCGAGGCAAGCGAAGGCGTGGGTCGCGAAGTACTTCGGCGACATTCCCCGAGGCAAGCCGATCACGCGGCCGACCGTGCCGCCGGCGTCGCTGCCGTCGGAAAGGCGGCTCACGTTCGAGGATCGGGTGCAGGTGCCGCGATTGACGATTCAATGGCCGTCGGTCGGCATCCACAGCGAGGATCAGCCCGCGCTCGACTTGCTCTCGGACATTCTTGGCGGCTCGCGCATAGCGCGCATCAGCAAGCCACTGGTGTACGACAAGCAGATCGCCGCGAACGTCATTGTCTATCAGGACCCGTTCGAGGGCGTCGGGCACTTCAACGTCGTCGTGACGCCGCGGCCCGGCCACACGCTCACGGAAATCGAGACGGCCGTCGATTCGGTCATCGACCGTTTCAAGCGCGAGGGTCCGACGGCCGACGAGCTGAAACGCGTCAAGGCGGGCCAGCAGCTTGCCTTCCTCAACGGACTGCAGTCGAACCTGGGCAAGGCGTTCCAGCTCGCCGAGGACCAGACATTCTTCAACGATCCGAGCCACAGCTTCCGGGTCGAGTATCCACGCACGCAGGCGGTGACGGCGGCCGACATCAAGCGAGTCGCCAACAGGTACCTCGGAAGTGCGCGCATCGTCCTGAGCAACGTGCCGCTCGGCAAACCCGACCTCGCGTCGCACGCCGACCGCAGCACCGTCGTCGCGGACCCGTTCACCGAGAAAGCCACGGAGGCCAAGCCATGATGCCGTACAGCATTCGTTCGCGACGCGTGCTCGTCGCGATCGCGACCGCGCTGTCGACCGCGGCGCCGCTCGCGGCTCAGCGCGGCGGACAGGCGACGACGACGCAGCCGCGCGCCCTCGACCGGCGCGTGGCGCCGACGCCAGGCAAGACGCCCGAGCTGCGCGTCCCGGCGTGGAGCAAGTCGACGCTGTCCAACGGCGCGCGGCTCATCGTCTCCGAGAAGCACGGACTGCCGCTCGTGTCGTTCCAGATCAACTTCGTTGGCGGAGCCAATCAGTACGAGCCGGCGGGGAAGACCGGTCTGGCCGGTCTCACGGCGAGCATGCTGAGCGAAGGCACGAGGTATCGGACGGGCGACGAGATCTCGAACGCACTACAGCTCCTCGGCACGTCCATCAACACGAGCATCGGCGGCGAATCCGGGCGCATCTCGCTTCTCTCGACGACCGACAAGCTCGCGCCGACGCTCGCGATTCTCGCCGACATTCTCAGGGAGTCGACCTTCCCGGAGGACGCGCTCGAGCGTCTCAAGGCGCGTACCGTGGTCACGCTGACGCAGAACCGCGATCGCACCGCCGGAATCGCGGCGGTCGTGTTCCCCAAGGTGGTGTACACGACCGAACATCCATACGGCACGTCGCCAACCGAGGCGACGGTCAAGTCGGTGACGCGCGAGGACGTGGTGTCGTTCGCCAAATCCTATTTCCAGCCGCGTCATGCGGTGATCACCGTCGTTGGCGACGTCACCGAGGAGCAGGTCAAGCAGCTGGTCGAGCGAGTCCTCGGCACGGCGTGGGTCGCGGGCGGGAGCATGCCGTCGTTCAACTATCCCAGCGCGCCGCAGCCCAAGTCGACCACGATCTTTCTGGTCGACAAGCCGGGCGCCGCGCAGTCGACGTTCGCGATCGGCGAAGTGGGACCGCCGCGCGACACACCCGACTATTACGCGCTGCGCGTGATGAACGAGATGCTGGGCGTCCTCTTCCAGTCACGGCTCAATCACAACATCCGCGAGGTGAAGGGTTATAGCTATGGCGTGTTCTCGAACTACGCGTTCGGGCGCGGGCCAGGCGCGTTCCGCGCCGGCGGCGACGTGGTCACCGCCAAGACCGACAGCGCGCTGATCGAGTTCATGAAGGAGCTGCGTGACATCCGCGGCCCGCGTCCGCCGACCGACGAGGAGATGGCGCAGGCCAAGGCGAGTCTGGTTCAGAGTCTCCCGGCGATGTTCGCGTCCGTGTCGAGCGTGAACAACAGTATCGGGACGATCTACACGCAGGACTTGCCGGAGGATTACTACCAGCAGTTCGCCAAGGCGGTGAATGCGGTGACGAAGAACGACGTGGTGCGAGTCGCGGAGAAGTACATCGATCCCGATCATCTCGCGATCGTCATCGTGGGTGATCGGGCGACGATCGCGGAGCCGCTCGCCGCGACGAAGATCGCGCCGATCGTGCTGCTCGACCTCGACGGGAATCTGATACAGGGAAAGACGACGCCCTAGGAGACGTGTGTTCGGCATCACATTCACGCGGCCGACGGCTCGGCCCGTCGCATCACGATCGTGAACTCAAACCCGAGCTTGCGTTGCTTGATCTGAGTATTTATACTGCGCCTCCCGCAGCTTCCGTGGAGCGCAGTGCCGTGATCATCGTCTGCACGTACTCGACGCCTCGCCTCGTCACCGACGCCGCCTTTGGCGCGCCGGCAGGCATGGGCGTCGACCCGACCCCGGTGCACAGACACTGATCGCGCAATCAAGGCTCGAGCTGTAACGAGGGCGGCGCCGCGATCGGTGCCGCCCTTTCGATTTCTCGCAGCCACATCAATTCAGGCGTCCCGCCGCCACGCCATCGATCCTCAATGCACGAGGCAACAGTGAGTACATCGATGTCGAACTCGAGCGCGCTGGACGAGGTGGCGCCGGGAATGGATCCCGGCGACGCCATTGCGGTCCACGACCAGCGCGCGCACGACCCAACGGCAGGGTCAATCTGGGACGCGGTGCGCGAGGCGCTCCGCGGCTCGCACCGCGACTTCACCGAAGGCTCGGTGCCACGCGCCATACTGATCCTCGCCATCCCGATGGTGCTCGAGATGATGATGGAGAGCGTGTTCGCCGTGTGCGACGTGTTCTTCGTCTCCAAGCTGGGCGCGAGCGCGGTCGCCACGGTGGGACTCACCGAGTCGTGGCTGACGCTCATCTACGCGATCGCGATGGGACTGGCGATGGCGGCCACCGCCGTGGTGGCCCGCCGCACGGGCGAGCGCAATCGCGACGGCGCGGCGCGCGGCGCCACGCAGGCGATCATTCTCGGCGCGGCGGTGTCGCTCGTGATCGGGGTCGTGGGCGGGACGCTCGCGCCGCGGCTGCTCGCGATCATGGGCGCGTCTTCCGACGTGATCGCCACCGGCACCACGTACACCCGGATCATGCTTGGCGGCAACGCGTCGATCATTATGTTGTTCCTGATCAACGCGATCTTTCGCGGCGCCGGTGACGCGGCGATCGCGATGCGCGTGCTCTGGCTGGCGAACGCCATCAACATCGTGCTCGGGCCCTGCCTGATCTTCGGGCTCGGCCCGTTTCCACGGCTCGGT
>DATJHY010000176.1:0-23246 GCA_035493635.1 Gemmatimonadaceae bacterium
CGCCTCTTCGGCCGTCACCAGGTTCCGCAGGTCCGACTTCATCGCGGTGATGTAGGCCTTCGACTTCGTGTTGGCGAACTTCGGAATCGCGATCGCGGCCAAGATGCCGATGATCACGACCACGATCAGAAGCTCGATCAGGGTAAAGCCCTTGCGATTGCGAAGCATCTGGACTCCATGTCGATGGGGATGGTAAAGCCGTTTGGCCGTGGGGTTGGCCCAACGGGAGTGCGAGACACGGCCCTATTTGGCAAGCAGGGGGCCGCACCAGTCCGCAACATCCATCTCCATGTGGTACAACGACTTAACTACATCGCGCTGGAACGGGCTGTCATGATATTTTACACCCCGTCACTGCCGAATGCGGGCATTCGTGCAGAGTGCCAGTATGGGCGCCAAATGTCCGGCGGGAAGCCGCTTCTAGCCGGCCGCTCTGGCCGCGATCGCGACCGTCGCCACGTGTGCCTCGACCGTGCCAGACAATGGGGCTCCGTACCCTCCGGCGATGGTCACCGCGACCGGGATCCCCACCTCTCGGCACTGGTCGATCACCATGGCATCGCGGCGGGCGAGCCCGTCGAACGTCAGCGACAGCCGCCCCAGCCGATCGCACTCGTGGGGGTCCGCCCCAGCCAGATAAACCACGAGGTCCGGGTGCGCGGCCGCGAGGACGCGAGGTAGGGCGTCGCTCAGTAGTTCCAGATACTCGTCGTCGCCGGTGCGGTCCTCGAGCTCGATATCGAGCCGTCCGGGCACCTTGCGAAAGGGGTAGTTCCGGCCGCCGTGCATGCTGAACGTGAACACGTCCGGGTCCTCGGCGAAGACAGCGTGCGTGCCGTTGCCCTGGTGCACGTCCAGGTCGATGACGGCTGCTCGCTCGATTCGCTTCGCGCGCTGCAACATGCGAATCGCGACGGCTACGTCGTTGAACACGCAGAACCCTTCGCCGTGCGACGGGAAGGCGTGATGGGTCCCGCCAGCGAGATTCATCGCGATGCCATGATCCATCGCGTAGGCGGCAGCCTCGCAGGTGCCGCCCGCCGCCCGATACGAGCGCTCGACCAGAGCGGGTGACCAGGGAAATCCCAGGCGGCGTTCCTCGTCCCGGGTGAGTCGGCCGCCGGTAAAGCGCTCGAGGTAGTCCGGCGTATGCACGAGCAACAAGTCGTCCGGCGACGCACGCCGTGGATCGTGGACGAATTCCGGCTGCACGAGGCCGCGTTCGATCACGGCCTCGCGCAGCATCGTGTACTTCTCGATCGGAAATCGATGGCCGGAGGGAAGCGGAAACGTGTACCGCGCGCTCGACCAAACGTGAAGCGGCATCGCCTCGCGGTCAGGTCCGCTTGCCGAGCGTGACCTGCAGCGTCACGCGTTGGGCGCCGCGCAGCACGACGATCGCGACGACGTCGCCGGGTTTGTGCGCGTACAGCGCGTCCGAATACTCGTACAGATCCTTGACCGACTTGCCGCCGAATTCCACGATCACGTCGCCCGCCTTCAGCCCTCCAATCTCGGCGGGGCTGCCCGCGCGGACCCCGGTCAGCTTGAGGCCTGGCGTGTCGCTCCCGGCCATGTCGGGAATCGTGCCCAGATAGACGTCGGTGCCTTCGCGCGCGGCCGCGGCAACCGGAGCAGGTTGCGCGGAGCGAAGGTACGTGAGGCGGGAATCACGATCGGCGATCGAACGGGCCACGCGCTCGGCCAGCGCGACTACGCGCGCCTCGCCGCCGGCGTCGATCTTGTCAGCGACGTCGCTCGCACGGTGGTAGTCCTCGTGCAGATCGGTGAAGAAGTGCAGGACCGGGATGCTTCGCGCGTAGAACGAGCTATGGTCGGATGGTCCGAACCCGTCACCCTGTGCCGCTATCGCGAGGCGAGGCGCCGTGTTGGCGCTGTCGAGCAGGCCCGGGAGCTCCTTGGCGGTGGCAACGCCGTACACGATCAGCTTGTCGGCGCGCAGCCGTCCGACCATGTCGAAGTTGAGCATGGCATCGATGCTGTCGATCGGCACCGGCGTGTGGTCCACGAAGTAGCTCGATCCGAGCGTGCCCTGTTCTTCGCCTGAGAAGTTGACGAACAGCAGCGATCGCCGCGGCGGCGACTTGGCGAAGACGCGCGCCAGTTCGAGGACGGCCGCGCTGCCAGATGCGTTGTCGTCGGCACCGAGTCGAACGGCGTCTCGCGCGTCGGGATCGAGCGCGCCGTTGGTCGACGTACCGAGATGGTCGAAGTGGGCGCCGATCACGACGTACTGGCCGCGCAGCGATGGGTCGCGTCCACGCAGGAGCGCCGCGACGTTTTGCGTGGGGAGCGACTCAGCCGGAGCCCCGCGGCTGAGTGGACGGGCGACGAAATGCTGCAGGTAGCCGGGCGAGAGAGATGCGAGCCCGAGCGCCGCGTAGCGCCGCGCGATATACGCCGCCGCGGAATCGTTGCCTGGAGTGCCCGTGAGACGCCCACGAAGGCGCGGGCTCGCGAGGTAGTCGACGTCGGCCCGAATGGCGGCGGAATCCGGCGCCGCGGCCGGTTGTAGGCGTGCTGCGCCGCGCGCGCATGCCGCGGCAGAAGCCACGACGATCGCCAGCGCAAAACTTCGAAACGTTGTCACAGAATGCTCTTTTGAGAAGGCGCGATCAGCGCGCCGTAAAGTCCGTCTCTCCGGTGACCGCACGGCAGGCTTCGGCGATCAGCGTCGCGGTGTTGTCGACGTCGTCGAGGCTGACCAACTCGTTCGGGGAGTGCATGTAGCGGTTCGGGATCGATACCAGGGCCGTGGCCACACCCTCGCGCGCGATGTGAATGGCGTCGGCGTTGGTGGAGGTGTCGCGACCCGCCGCGTGAACGGCGTACTTCACGTTCTCGCGCTCGGCGGCAGCGCGCAGCGTCTCGAAGACGACCGGCGAGATCACGGCACCACGGCTGAGCACCGGACCGCCACCGACACGATGATCGCCGATCTCCTTCTTTTCCATGTTCGGATGATCGGTCGCGAACGTGACGTCCACGACGATCGCCATTTGCGGATTGATGCAGTTCGTGCACACGAGCGCGCCGCCACCGTGCCAGGCGATCTCTTCCTGCGTCGTAGCCGCGGCGACCACGCGGGCCGCCCCGGGATGCTGCGCGTATCGTCGGAGCGCTTCGAGGACGACGAACGCGCCGATGCGATCATCGATCGAGCGTGACACGAGCCGGTTGTTCGGGAAGTCCATCGACCGGGAGTCGATGACGCCGGGGTCGCCGACGCTCAGCCGTCCCTCGGCTTCGGCGCGTGTCGAGGCACCGATGTCGACCCAGAGATCGGTCATCTTGGAGGCCTGCTCGCGATCGGAAGCCTTCATCAGGTGGATCGGCTTCTTGCCGACGACGCCGAGCACGTCGCCGCCACGCGCCAGGAAGCGGATGCGCTGTCCCACCAACACCTGCGGATCCCAGCCACCGATCGGCGACGGATAGACGTAGCCGTCGTCGTCGATGTACTGGACGATGAGCCCGATCTCGTCGATGTGGCCGTCGAGCATGATCGTGGGCGACCCGCCAGGGTTCACCTCGGCCATGCTGTTTCCGGCGACGTCGGTGCTCACTTTGTCAGCGAACTTCGCCGCCTCTTCTCGCCAGACGCGCGCGGCCGGAGCCTCGAAGCCGGAAGGGCCGGGCGTGTCGAGCAGGCGCTTGAGGAACGCGATCGAGGACGGGCTCAACATGTTCGAGCGGTAGGATCGGGTTGCGGTGTCACATCGACCGCTTGCGAATCGGGAATGCGACGAAGCTCAACGCGAGAATGACCAGTCCCGCCACGTACCACCGCAGATCCTCTGTGAGGCCGTAGTACAGAATTCCAAACCAGGCGAGCATTTGGCCGAGCAACCACCCGTGGAGGCTGTCCGGAATGCCGATTGAGGCCCGGCGCCGTTGTGCCCAGCGGCTGTTGTAGAAGCGGAGGTCGATCATCTGCACGAGCGCGTAAATCCACGTCAGCACGCCGACGCCGCGCAGTTTCCTGACGATGATCGGCTGCGCGATGTGCGACGCACCCACGGTGTGAAAGACGTAGACCGCGAGCCCCAGGAAGAGCGAGACCGCGAGCAGCGCCGCGCGCACACGCGTGAGTCTGCTTGGCGAGAGCCAAGGATAGCGCCCCTCGGCCGGCTGAGTCGCCGGGCCGAGCTCCGCGATTGGTGGAACCATGAAAAACCACCCTAAGGAAACCGCAGGCCCGTCTAGCGACCGCGCTCGAAGACCGCCCGTCCTCCAATATACGTCGCCACCACATGCGTGCCGAGTATGTCTGACTCCGGTACGGTCATGATGTCACGATCCAGGATGACGAAATCGGCAAGCTTGCCAGGTGAGAGCGAGCCAATGAGTTGCTCCTGGAACGCGGCGTATGCCGGCCAGATCGTGATCGACTGGAGCGCCTCTTGTCGCGTCATCCGTTGCTCCGGGAACCAGCCGTTCGGCGGCCAGTTGTCGTCGTCCTGACGGGCTACGGCGGCGTGGAAAGAGAAGAGCGGATTGACGCGCTCGACGGGGAAGTCGCTGCCATTGGGAATGACGACTCCGGTGTTGAGCAGCGATCGCCAAGCGTATGCGCCCAGCGTTCTTGCATAGCCCAACCGATTTGGCGCCCAATACATGTCGCTGGTTTGATGGACCGCTTGCATCGACGGGATCACACCCAGCTTGGCAAACCGCGGCACGTCGGCGTGGTCGAGAATCTGGACGTGCTCGATTCGAAATCGGTGATCGACAGTCGGCACCGTCTCGAGCGCGGCTTCGTAGGCGTCGAGCGCCACGCGATTGCCGCGGTCTCCGATCGCGTGGGTCGCGACCTGGAAGCCGTGCCGTAACGCCCGAATAGAGACGTCGCGGAGGTGCTCCGGCGTCGACTTGAGGAGGCCGACGTTTTTCGGATCGTCGTTGTACGGGTCGAGCAGCGCGGCGCCGCGCGAGCCGAGCGCCCCGTCGGCGTACAGCTTGATCGAGCGGATCCACAGCCGATTGTCGTAGAGGCCGCTCTGCGGGCCGAGCTGAAAGTAGTGCTCGATGGCCGCGCTATCGTCGGCGATCATGGCGTAGACGCGCAGGTTGAATTTGCCCGTCTTGGCGAGCTCCTCGAACACGTCCAGCACGTCGCGCGGCTCGCCGGGATCGTCGAGCGCGGTAAGACCCCAGCGGTTCGACTCGGCAATCGCATCCAAGGCGGCGCTCTGCATCTCGTCGTGCGAGAGCGGCGGCACCGCCTTCTCGACGAGACCCATCGCGTTGTCTACGAAGACGCCGGTCGGCTCACCGCCCGCGCCGCGCTCAATCCGTCCCCCGGCGGGGTCCTTGGATGCGGCCGACACACCGGCCGCGCGCATCGCGGCGGCGTTGACGAGAATAGCGTGCCCGTCGACGCGCGTGAGGAGGACCGGATTGTTGGGCGACACGCGCGACAGTGCCTCGTGCGTCGGAAAGCGCGTGTTGCCCCATTTGTTCTGGTCCCAGGCGCGACCGACGATCCAGCGGCCCGCGGGCGCCTGCTTTACGCGATCGGCGACGCGCGCGACGACCTCGTCGTACGAACGCGTGTCTCTGAGATCGATGTTGTGCAGGAACGTTCCGAGCCCGAAGAGGTGCGCATGGGCGTCGATCATTCCGGGGATGACCGTACTGCCCTTGAGGTCGAGCATACGCGTGGACTGCCCGCGGAGGAGCATGGCCTCCTGCGTCGAGCCGACGAACTGCACGCGACCGTCGCGCACCGCCATCGCGGCGACGAACGGATGCGACTGGTCGACTGTGTAGATCCGCGTGTTGACGAGCAGTAGGTCGGCCGGCTGCGGCGCGCCGCCTTGCGGTCGAGCCGGCCGTGCGACGACGACGAGCGCCCACGCCGCGAGCGGCGCGAGTCGCGAGAGGTTTGGCATGTGGAACCCTTGAGGGTATTTGGATGGGGCGACGAAGGACTAAACGCTAGGACCGCGTGACGGTGCGCTCAAGGCTTTGCTGGCGCGTTGCCCGGGATGCGTGTCCAGATGGCGACGGTACCGCAAATCGTATTTCCGTAGAGCTGATTGAACTCGGGAGGCAAGCCAGCCGCGCCCGCGTAGAGCTCCACGCCTTCGACGTCGCCGGGAGGCACGTCGTCGATGTTGAAGCTCGTGACGCGCAATCCGTCCAGGAAGTACTGCGGCGGACAACTGTTATGCGACCGGGCGAATCGCAGCACCGGCCGGCCGTTCTCCGCTGGAACGATCGTCGCTCCGGGAATCGACCGTACCATGTCGCTGAGCAGGAGCGGATGCCGCTTTTCGATTTGAGAGCGCGTGATGAAGTGGCCCGCGCCATTCTTCCGGCGCGACTCGAATTCGACGAGCATGCGGACGTGCTCGGCGCGCTCAGTGACGACGACGGTGGGAAGCGATCGTGCGAGTCCGCCCAGGCGAATCTCGATTTCCGTGGTGTCGGAATCGGGAATGTCGACGCTGACGACGACGGGCTCGTAGGCGATGCGACGGATCCCGAGATCCGTTGCGCCGCTGGGCAGGCCCCCGAGGACGAAATGCCCGGACGAATCCGTGCGAATCGACCGCCCGCCGCGAAGCGCAACGACTTCGACGTTGAAAATCGGGCTGCCCGCACTGTCTTTCACGGCGCCCGATACCGCGCCCGTGCGTTGCTGTGCCGCCGCGACGCCGGGCAGCGCGAGGACTGCCAGCAGAAAGCCCACGCGGCGGGTCGCGCCACCGATGCCCGGCGCGATGACCCGCGAGGCCCGGTCTGCTGGCGCTCGTGTTGCGGGGATGTACGGAGAGTGTACGACGTCTTCGGTTCGAGCGCGTTGCGGCATGACAGCGGGCTGGGTATGCGGCAATATGAAGCTGTGGAGTCCACGAGCGAAAGAGCGATTCAAGGCGCGCACGAAGGTGAAGCATCCGCGCCGCCCAAACACACGCGATTCATGAAATCACTATTGCTGCTGACTGTATTGGTTCCAGTGACGCTGCCGGGGCAGACCGCGAGGAACGACACGATCTCCACGCCGGTGCGCGACGTCCACTACGACGTCACGTTCACGCGGGCCAACGGCGAACGGCGGATGATAGACGTGGCCATGTCGTTCACGACGACCGGACCAGGTGCCGTCGTCGTGTCACTGCCGGCCTGGACGCCGGGCGCATACGAGATCAGTGACTTCTCTCGATGGGTGCTCGGGTTCGAGGCGGCCGGCGATGACAGGCCCCTGACGTGGGACAAGCTGGACTACGACACGTGGCGGATCCGGACGAACGGCGCCAAGGCGGTGACGCTCCGCTTCCACTATGCGGCCGACTCGCTCGACAACGCGATGGCGTGGGCGCGATCCGATTTCCTGCTGTTCAACGGCACGAACCTCTTTCTCTATCCCGAGGGCCAGCCCCTCGAGTATCCGGCCACGGTGACCGTACACACCGAGCCCGAGTGGCACGTGGCGACAGGGATGCCGCGGGCCGAGCCAGCGCGGACGTACAGCGCCACGAACTACCACGACCTGGTGGACATGCCCTTCTTCGTCGGTCACTTCGATCTCGACAGCGCGCGCATCGCCAACCGGTGGGTCCGGCTGGCGACGTATCCGGCGGGAGCGGTGGCAGGGCAGATCCGCTCGACCGCGTGGGAGCAACTCAAGCGCGTGATTCCGCCGGAGAGCGCGGTGTTCGGTGAGACGCCGTGGACCGATTACACGGTCTTCGAGATCGTCGATTCGACGTTCGCCGGCGCGAGCGGGCTGGAACATCAGAACTCGCACGTGGACGTGCTGGCCCCCTCCTACGTGGGAAGCGAATTCCAGCCGTCGCTGTTCGCTCACGAGATCTTTCATTCCTGGAACGTGAAGCGCCTTCGCCCGTCGGAGATGTGGCCGTATCAGTACTCGCATCCGCAGCCGACGCCATGGCTCTGGATGTCGGAGGGCATCACCGACTATTACGCCGATCTCGCGGAAGTTCGCGGCGGCGTAGTGGATGAACACGGCTTCTACGCCGGGACGGCCGAAAAGATCAACGAAGTGGCCAATTCGCCGGCAGTGTCGCTCGAGGACGCGTCGGTCAACACGTGGGTGCACCCGGTAGACGGCACGGCGTACATCTACTATCCCAAAGGGTCGCTCGCGGGATTCATGCTCGACATCCTGATTCGCGATGCGAGCAACAACGCCCATTCCCTCGACGACGTGATGCGTTCGCTGTACCAGTCGGCCTACAAGCGTGGCCACGGGTTCACTTCCACGGACTGGTGGAGCGCGGTGAGCGCGGCGGCGAACGGAAAATCGTTCGCGTCGTTCAACTCGTCATTCATCGACGGTCGCGAGCCGTTCCCCTGGGACAGCATTCTGCCTCTCGCCGGGTTGCGCGCCCACCGGACGCGCGTGCCTCGTCTGGGGGTGCTGACTCAGATGGAAGCGAACGGGATCATGATTGCCGAGGTGCAGTCCGGGAGCGCGGCCGAAGCCGCGGGTGTGAAGGTGGGCGACTACCTGATCTCGGTGGGCGACATCCCGGTGGAGGACCAGCAGTTCGGGGCGCGCATGCGCGCGAAGTACGGCGCGTCGGTCGAAGGCACGGCGCTACCGATCAAGGTGCGCCGCGCCGGGGAGACGATCACGCTCGCGGGCAAGCTTCAATTCGGCCCGGGCGATGTGACGATCGAGCCCGATCCAGCCGCCAGCCCGAAAGCGGTGCGGATACGCAACGGCATTCTCAAGGGCACGACCGGCTGAAGTCCGGCGATCAGGGTGGGAAGTCGGTCGCGTACGCGGCCCACGGACCGGCGATGCGCGTCGTCTCGCGAACGAGCTTGGTGACGGTGTTGAGCGCGTCCTTGTCGTCGATGGGGACCGAGATGCCGGCGACCCGCGTCGCGATCGTGCCGTACGGCATCGGCTGCTGCGAGGCGAAGATCAGCAAATAGCCGTGCTGATTGAATCCGAAAGTCGGCACCGAGTCGCGCGGCATGTTTCCGGCGCGACCGGTGCGACCGGTCGCGGGCTGCCGCGCGCCTTGCGGCAGGCGGACGAGCCTCGACGTGTCACTCAGCGCTCCCTTCGCGGCCGCGGTCTGGACGAGATGCGACCCGGCCTCGACGTACTGGTTCTGCGTCGAATCAGTGGGAAAAAGGAGAACGCTCGCCCGGCCGGGAACGACGAGAAAGACGGCGACGTTCGCTGGCCGCGCGAGCTGGACGGTGAGATGTTGTGGTGAGCGCTCACCCGCGGTCGGCGCGACCTTGGGCGCAATGTCGTTGTATTGCCCGAACAGGTGCGGTTTGGCGCTCGCGCATCCACCAGTGATGGCGAGCAGCGCCGCGCAGCATATTCTCTCGAAACGCACTGAACCCTCAGGAAGGGGTTGAACTCTCCAATGCCTTCAGCATCGCATCGCGCACGCAGGACTCTCGCTTGCAGTTTGCTCGTCACCGTGCCGGCGGCGGCCACGGCACAAGCAACGACGACGCCAGTCTCTCCGTCGATCGCCGCACGAACGGCCGGGATGGATCGCCGGGACGGGTTCCTCCCAATCTACCTGGACCAGCACCAGAGCCGCATCCTGCTCGAGCTGCCGCACGATTCCACTCGCGCGCTGCTCATGATAACCCAGGCCACCGGCCTTGGTTCGAATCCAATCGGAATCGATCGCGGCGCGAGCGGCGACACGTACGTCGCGCGATTCGATCGAGACGGCGACCGTGTGCTGCTGGTGCTCGAGAACTGGGCGTATCGCAGCTCGTCGGGCAGCGCTGACCACGTCCGGTCGGTGGCCGAAGCGTTTCCGCCGAGCACGGTTGCCGCGCTGCCGCTTTTGGCCGATGAATCGGGCAGATTGCTCGTCGACGCCACCGACGTCGCCCTCCGCGACTGGAACGACATCGTCGGCACGCTCGCGCGGTCGCAGCAGGGGGCGTACACGCTGGCGCGCGACCGATCGTCCGTGTACCGGGCGTACACCAAGGGATTCCCCGACAACACCGAAATCGACGCGTCGCTCACGTTCGCGGCCACCAACAGGGCGGGGCCGATCGTCGAATCGATCGTTCCGGACGGACGGGCGTTCACGCTGCGGCAACATTTGAGCTTTCTAAAGCTGCCCGACGCCGGCTTCCGTCCGCGTGCGCTCGACCCGCGGGTCGGATACTTCGGCGTATCGTTCAAGGACTACGCTCGACCCGTTCAGGAAGCACTCGCCGTTCGTTGGGCGGCGCGTCATCGTCTGGCGCGTGTCGACCCGAACAATCCCACGTCGCCGATCAAGGAGCCGATCCGGTATTACATCGACCGCGGCATTCCAGAGCCGATTCGATCGGCGGTGCTCGAGGGCGTGCGCTGGTGGGAGCAGGCGTTCGATCGCGCCGGTCTCGCGGGCGGGTTCAAGGTCGACTTGCTGCCGGAGGGCGTCGATCCGATGGATGCGCGGTACAACGTCGTGCAGTGGGAGAACCGGAACGAGCGCGGCTGGTCGGTGGGTGGTGCGCTCACCGATCCACGCACGGGCGAGATGATCAAAGGCATGGCGCGGCTCGACTCGCATCGCGCGCGCACGGACTACAACCTGTACGCGGGCCTCATGGGCGCGGCGGCGTCACCGGCCGACACGGCGTTCGTGCTGGCCCGCGTGCGGCAGGTCGCGTCCCACGAGGTCGGACACACGCTTGGCCTGGCGCACAATTACATCGCGTCGACGTACGAGCGCGGCTCGGTGATGGACTATCCTCCGCCGCGCGTGCGACTCGACGCCAATGGCACGATCGATCTGTCGCAGGCGTATGCGGTTGGTCCCGGGGCGTACGACATCTGGGCGATTCACTGGGGCTACGGCGTTTTCCCGCCAACGTCCGAAGCCGATTCGCTGCGCGCGATCGTCAAGGACGGTCTGGCCAAAGGGTACCTCTACCTGTCCGACGCCGACGCCCGTCCCGAATACGGGTCTGATCCACGAGTGAGCCTGTGGGACGACGCGGCGACACCACTCCAATTCCTGGATACGCAGACCGCGGTTCGGCGCGTGGCGATCGGGAAGTTCGGGGAGCGGAACATCCGTCCGGGCGAGCCGATCACGCTGCTGCAGGAGCGGTTCGTGCCCGTGTACTTCATGCACCGCTTCGCGCTGAACGGCACGTCCAAGGCGATCGGCGGCATGGAATACAGCAACGCCGTCAGCGGAGACGCACAGCAGGCGACACGGCCGGTGCCGTATCAGCAGCAAATGGCGGCGCTGCGGCTAATGCTCGCCGCGCTCAGACCGGACGAGCTGGCGATTCCCGACACCGTGCTCACGTTGATGGCGCCGGGAGCCACGTCGGTGACGCCGGCGGTCGAGTTGTTCGGGAGCCGCACGCGGCCGGTGTTCGACGAGCTGTCGGCGGCGCAGACGCTGGCACAGATGGTCGTGGACATGGTGCTGCAGCCCGATCGAGCGGCCCGCCTGGTGGAGTTCGCGACGCGCGGGAGCGGACCACACCTCACGCTCGGCGGCACGATCGACGCGCTGGTTGGCGCCACGTGGGGCGCTGCCGCGCCGCCCTCAGCGAAGCTGGCGGCGCTTCAGCGCGTGACGCAGCGGGTGGTGGCGAACAAGCTGCTCATGCTCGCCGCCGACTCCGGTGCCTCGCCGGAAGTGCGCGCGATGGCCGAGCTCAAGATCTCGGATCTGCGCGCCCGCGCACGCTCAAACGGGGCGGCGGCGAGGACGGATGAAGCGCGGGCGCACTGGCTGGCGATCGTGAACGACTTCACGCGATGGATCGACAAGCACGAGCTGCCGAAGTTTTCGCCCGCGCTCGTGGCGCCGCCCGGTGATCCGTTCGGCGCGGGTTGGGATCCGTCTAGCGACTGAGAGGCAAATGAATTGGGGTCAGACTCGATTTACAGAACTGTAAATCGACTCTGACCCCAATTAGAGAAACTGGATGCTGGCTAGTACATCTCCGCCCAGGATCGGTATCTGAGCCGCTTGGGGGTGCCGGCGCCGAGGAGTGCGGCATTGATGGCGCACGACGAGTACGTGATGGTGGCGTTACCCAGAACCGTGTTCTGGTCAAAGTCCACGTTGGCGGCCATGACCGCGCCGTTGAAGTGGGCGCCGGTACCCTGGGTCGCGAGACGACCGCGCACGATGACCGGGCCAAACCACTGGAATCCGCCGTCGACCGTGAGGTCGCCGTCGACGAGCAGAATGCCTTGGCCCATGCCACCGCTGATGAGGTTCGACGTGTTCAGACCGCTGAAGTAGATGATCGGGTAATAGCTCTCGCAGGCGCCGGTCGGAGTGAGCCGGCGGGGATCGCCCCAGTTCCCGGCATCGTAGCGGCAGGTGCCATCCACGTTGAGATTCGGGCTGACGCCGGTGATGGTATTGTTGCCCGCGAAGGTGAGATCGGCCATGGCCGTGAGACTCGCCCAGTTGGCGTCCGGTCCGTACGTGAAGAACGTATTGGTGTCGTTCACCGCGTTCGTCGAGAGGAGCTGTGGGTTGCCGTCAACGCAGGAGAACGCCGTGCAGCCCGACGTAATGACGGTGGAGACATTGGACACGGCGATGCCGGGTTGTTCGGCTCCAGGCGGCGGGCAGTTCCAGCCGGTTGGCGGGCTGTCTTGCCCCGTGGTGTACGAGCTACCGCCCAGCTGCGTCGTTCCGTGTACCGTAAGCGCGGCCAAGAAGTTGATCTGCGGTTGGGTGAGTCGAACGACGATGCCGGTCCGGTGGCGGGCCTGAGCGATCGTCTGTCCGGCCCACCCAGTCGAGACCAGCCAGAACGTGTTGGTGTTGAGGCGCGTCACGCGGAGGGTGTCGTACCAAGTGCCGCGCGCGGTGTCCTTGTAGCTCTTGATGGCTGTCCCACCGGGCGCGAGCGCATTGAACGTGGGGTTGTCCCACTTTCCGTAAATGGTGTTCAGCCCGAACTCGGCGGCGCGGAACGCGCGCTCCTGGTTGATGGTATTCCGCCCGGCGCGATTCTCCTGCGTCGCGGCGAAGAACACGCCGGCGAGGATCATACCGATGACGATCATCGATCCAATCGCGATCGGGAGCGCAAAGCCTTTGCGCGTCGAGAGTCGCATGGGTCGGCTCCTGGTCTGGAAGATCAACTGCGGTTGCGAACGGCGATGTCCGTTCGCACCGAATCGTAGTAAATGCCCTGCTTGAGGCCCGGGACGTTCAGGTATGCGCGCGTGTGGCCGCGGATCACGATGTTGATTCGCGCCACCTGAGCTGGAAGTGTGGCGACCGCGCCCGTGGAATCGAAGTACGTGAATCGAATGCCGCTCGTGTCGGGCGTCTGCACGTCGGTGTACCCATTGAACGGCCCGGCAATCGGCTGAATCGTGGCGCCCGTACCGCAGGCCGAGCAGGTGTATCCCAGGTACCAGGGGCTGGTACTTGTAGCGCGATACAAGCTGTAGTGCGCCCTGCGAACGAACCGCATTGCCGCACCGACGGGTATCGTGTTCGACAGGGTGGATTGGAGCGTCATCGTCCAGCTGTTGCTGGTGGCGTCAGCGAGCGCGGTGTACGTGGGCGGGGGGCACGCGCCGGGCGACGGCACAAAGCCGGTGATCTTGTTGCCCTGCCAGGTATCATCGGTCGACGCGGACGCGTTGTTGCCTTCGTCGAAGATCCAGACACTGTCGCCGACCTAAGGCTTCTGAATCCAGCTGGTCAGCGTGTTGCCACTCTGCAGCGTCAAAGGTGGCAGAGTGACGATCGAGGGGGCTTTCGTGCACACGATCGAGCTGCCGATGGTGTACCTGAAATCGATCGATGAATCCGACATCGCCACGATGTCACCCTGGATGCTCGACATCCCGCGGATATCGCTGCTCATCACCGCCTCGGCCTGGCGCAACTGGCTGCGCAAGTCGCCGAGATCGGAGACGCCGCGGTAGAAGCGCTGCTGCTTGGATAGAACGTTCATCAGAGAGCCGCCCACGATCGTGAGCAGCACCATGACGACGAGCATTTCGGCGAGCGTAAAGCCTGGCCGCGAGCGGCCGATGGCGGAGCGAAGGGGTCGGGTGATCACAGGCATGGAACGGCTCCCTTGAGTGCAATCGTGTCCCTCTTTCCGGCGCGAGACGAGTAGAACACGGTCTCGGCGACGGCATTGACCCGGGCAATGGCGACGGTGACGGTCCACCTCTCCGGCATTCCGTTGGTGGTCGCCGATCCGGAGGAGATGCTCGAGCATCCCTTGCTGCGGAGCTTCTCCATGCGCGCCTGCGCCACCCTCGTGGCGACAGCCGCCTTGTTGCCGGATCTCATTTGACGCATCACGGCTACCGAGCCGCTGGCCAAGGCGAGCAAGCCGACGGCGAGGAGGACCATCGCCAGAATGACCTCGACCATCGTGAAGCCGCGCCGCGCGCGGCGCAGCTTCACTGGCTGCAGTACTGCGCGATGAGACCGAGTCGGGAGACGCATATGGAATCCTTCTTCGAGTTGCGAGTGAACAAGTAAACGCGCGCACTTGAGAGATTCGCCATGCCGCGCGAGTCGTAAGCAACGAGGCTGTCGGCTGCCGAGATACTCGGCGCGACCGCTACACCGCGCGCCGAGAGGAGGGGGACCTTTCCGCCAAGGCTGCTTTGCGTACCGTCCGGAAGTTTCACCCTCGCCGAAATCGTGCTGTTTTGCACGGAGAAGACCGCGGTCGACGACCGCCGAATGGCCGCAGCACGGGCCGTGACGAGATAGGCGGCCATCTGCTGCTTCGCGGAACGAAGGGCCATGCGGTCGCGCATCGCGGCGAATCGCGGCACCCCGATGGCCATTACGAAGCCCGACACGATCAGGACGACGAGGAGCTCGATGATCGAGAATCCCCGGCGCGCTCGTGAACGAAGCCGCGACCGGTGACCGATCGATGCGGGCGGGGGCGAACGAAAAAGCGGGCCGGCGCGAAGAAGGGCCCGCGTGATTGCTGTGCGCATAGGATCACTCAGCCACTACCGGGGATCGCTGGATCGATGTTGTACCGATCGAAAGGAGGACTAAAAGCGCGCTTGCGAGGTAACCCCGCGCGGCACTTTTCCCCGGCGTCGAGCAAGGTCCTGATCTCCTGTGTAAATCAATTTTCCAATTCGCCCTGGCACGAATGATGTCGGCGCACTGTCGCCGCCGGCGCAGGCCGTGCATTGTGTGCCGAGTCACAGTCGGCGGCGCCGGCGCGCCGGCTTGTCGGCGTGCGTATCTCTCATATGGAAGGACGACCTTCGGTGCGGGGATGCACTCGCGACGTGGAGGGGAGGGGACGACGTGAAGACGATTCGGAGGCTGGGTGTGGTCGGGGCTGGGACGATGGGGAGCGGCATCGCCGCGCTCGCCGCGTCCGCGGGAATTCCGGTGACGCTGCTCGACGTGCCGGGCGCCAACGGCGATCGAAATGCGGCAGCGCGCGGAGGTGTCGAACGTGCTCGCAAGGCCAGGCCAGCCGCGTTCATGGATCCCGATCGAGCGTCGCTGATCGACATCGGCAACACCGACGACGACCTCGACCGGCTCGCCGCGTGCGACCTAGTCGTGGAGGCCATCATCGAGCAGCTCGAGCCGAAGCGCGCGCTCTACTCGCGGCTCGAGTCGCTGCTGCCGGCAACGACGATCATCGCGTCGAACACATCCGGTATTCCGATACACCATTTGCTCGAGGGACGCACCGCGGCTTTTCGATCGCGGTTCCTCGGCATGCATTTCTTCAATCCACCGCGATACCTGCACCTCCTCGAGCTCATTCCCACCACGGAAACTGCCGAGGACACCCTTGCCGCGGCTCGCCGGTTCAGCGATCGGATTCTTGGCAAAGGGATCGTTCTCGCGAAGGACGTTCCCGGATTCGTCGCCAACCGGCTCGGTGTGTTTGGCATGGTGCTGGCCATCCGGCAAATGGAGAAGCACGGACTCTCGATCGACGAAGCGGACGTGCTCACCGGCGTGCTCACGGGGCGGTCCAAGTCGGCGACGTTCCGCACGGCCGACCTGTCGGGCATCGACGTGATCGCGCACGTCACCGCGGGCCTGAGCCAGACGACGGGCGAAGATTTCGCCCTGTCGGCGTGGGTGACGGATCTGGTGCGGGCCGGCCGCGTCGGCGAAAAGAGCGGCGCCGGGTTCTACACGCGCGCGGGCAAGGAGATCAGGACGCTGGACTGGCGCACCGGGCAGTACGAGCCGCAGTCGAAGCCCACGACGCCGGCCACCGCGCGGCTCGCCAAGCTGCCGCTCGCTGACCGATTCGCCGAGTTCCGCGATTGGACGGACCGCGAGGGGGCGTTCGTGCGAGAGTATCTGTTACGATTCTCTCATTACGTGCTGTCTACCACGCCTGCGATCAGCTACGACGTCCCATCGGTCGACCATGCGATGGAGTGGGGCTACGCGTGGGACATTGGCCCGTTCAAGCAGATGGACTTGCTGGGCGCCGAATTTCTGCGGCGCGGGTTCGCCGAGTTGGGTCTGGACGAACCGGGCCTGATGTGTGACGCGACGCTCGGCTTCTACTCGAGCGATGGCACACAGGTGCTGTCGTTGAGCGGCAGCTACGAGCGAATCCCTCGCGAACCCGGTGAGCTCCGGCTCGCCGAGCTCCATTTGCCGTCGAACCGCGAGCGACGAGTGCTCGAGCACTCGCCCGACGCGTCGCTGCTCGACGCCGGCGACGGCGTAGCGGTGCTCGAGTTTCACGGCAAGATGAACACGCTCGGTGAGGGCGTGCTGACGATGCTGCGAAAATCGCTCGACCGCGTGGAAGCCGAGGGACTCACCGGGCTGGTGATCGGCAACGAGGATCCGCGCACCTTCACCGCGGGCGCGGATTTGTCGATGATCCTGTCGCTGATCGCCAAAGGCGACTGGAAGCTGCTGGAGCGTGCGGTGGACATGTTCCAGGATCTGTCGCTCAGGATCCGGCAGTCGCCGTTTCCCGTGGTGGCGGCGCCATTCGGGCTCACGCTCGGCGGCGGATGCGAGTTCTCGCTCTACGCGGATCGGATCCAGGCGCACGCCGAGCTGTACATGGGCCTCGTCGAAGTCGGTGTGGGGCTCATCCCGGCTGGCGGCGGCACGACGGAGATCGTCTTTCGATTCATGAGCGACGTCATTCCATATGATGAGGCCGATCCGTTCGACGCGATCAAGCGCGCGTTCCAGCTCATCGCCATGGCGAAGACGAGCACGAGCGCGCTCGACGCGCGCAAGCTCGGATTCCTGCGCGACCGTGACCGAATCACGATGAACCGCGACCGCCTGCTCGCCGACGCGGTAGCGCGCGTGCTCGATCTGGCGCCCGACTATGTACCGGCCGTGCCGCGAACGATCACGGCGCTCGGCAAGGAGGCGCTGGGGAATCTGCGCTACGCGGCGTGGGCGATGCGCGAGGCCGGACAGATCAGCGAGCACGACGTTCGCATCGCTCACGAGCTGGCGTACGTGATGGCCGGAGGCGACGGTCCGCCGCGACAGGTAACGGAGCGGGACCTCCTCGCTCTGGAGCGCGAAGCGTTCTTGCGACTGCTCGGCACGCCGGAGACACAGCAGCGCATGAAGTACACTCTCGAGACCGGCAAGCCGTTGAGGAACTGATATGAAGGAAGTGGTAATCGTGTCGGCGTTGCGCAGTCCGGTCGGACGCGGCAAGATGGGTGGGGCTCTTGCGAACGTGCACGCCGTTGATGTCTCGGCGTGCCTGATGCGCGCGGTCGTGGATCAGACACGGGTCGATCCGGCGACGATCGACGACGTGTTCTGGGGGTGCGCCATGCCGGAAGCGACTCAGGGGCTGAACGTGGCGCGGCTCAGCTGGCTGCGCGCCGGACTCCCGGTCGAGGTACCGGCGGCGACGGTCAATCGCTTCTGCTCGTCGGGGCTGCAGACGATCGCGCTCGGGGCGCAGGAGATTATGAGCGGGATGGCCGACGTGGTGCTGGCCGGCGGTGTGGAGATGATGAGCCAGGTGCCGATGTCGGGCTATCACACACGGCTGGAGCCGGATCTGACCGAGTCGTACATCGGCATGGGATTCACCGCCGAGCGCGTGGCGGCGCGGTGGAACGTGACGCGTGAGGATCAGGATCGGTGGGCGCTGGCCAGCCAGCAGAAAGCGGTGCGGGCATGGAGCGCCGGCACATTCGCATCGCAGATCGTACCGATCCCCGTCGAACAAGCGACGTGGCACGGCGCCGACAAAGAGAGCAAGACGGTCGAGTTCACGCGCGATGAGCTTCCGCGTCCCGAAACGACCATCGAAGGATTGGCAAAGCTCCGGCCGGCGTTCAAGGCGAACGGCACGGTGACCGCGGGCAACGCGAGTCCTTATTCCGATGGCGCCGCGGCGGTTCTGCTGATGACCGTCGAACGCGCGCGCGAGCTCGGGCTCGAGCCGCTGGCGCGCTTCATCACGTTCGCAGCCGCGGGGGTGGACCCGGACATCATGGGCGTGGGACCGATCAAGGCGGTACCCAAGGCGCTCAAGCGCGCGGGCATGAGTCTCGACGACGTCAAGCTCATCGAGTTCAACGAAGCATTCGCGGCGCAGGTGGTCGCGGTGGTGAAGGAGCTCGGCATGCCGGAGGAGAAGGTCAACGTGAACGGTGGCGCGATCGCGCTCGGCCATCCTCTCGGCGCCCCGGGTGCCAAGCTCACGACGCAGATGATCCACGAGCTCCGGTCGCGAGGCGGCGGTGTGGGCATGGTGACGATGTGCGTCGGCGGCGGCATGGGGGCGGCGGGGTTGTTCGAGGTGTACGCGTAGGCTCCGTCGCGTCGCGTCGCGTCGCGTCGCGGGACTGCAACTGCAACTGCAACTGCAACTGCAACTGCAACTGCAACTACTCAACGCAGAGGCGCAGAGGCGCGGAGCCGCAGAGGACTGCTCTCGCCAGGGAGAACTCGAACCGCCACGAGCCGGGATGTTTTTGGGACCTGCCGCTCGGACAGCCACGAGAAGCGTCCCGAGCGGCACTGCCAAAGAAGAGTTCGTCCGGCCTCGTGGGACGAAACGTCTTCAGGCCAAGCGGAGCCCCTTTGCGCCTCTGCGCCCCTGCGCCTCTGCGTTGAGTAGTTCCATCCGGGCTCGTGGCGGAACGAGCCCGCCCGGTGTGCCGTCCTCTGCGTCCTCCGCGCCCTCCGCGCCTCTGCGTTGAGTAGTTGCGGGTGCCATGAATGCCGTACCACCAAACGCAGCGACGGCGACATTGCCTCCAGCCGAGCCCCGCGATATTGTCCCGCGTCGTCCTCACCGGAATCCTCATGAGATCCTTGCTTCTGCTCGCAGTGGCCGCGAGCCCCCTACTGGCCCAGAGTCCCACCATGAATACCAGTTCCACGCCGATCACGATCAGGGCCGACCGGATCATCGACGGACGCGGCCACGTGATTCAGGGCGGGAGCGTCGTCGTTGTCGACGGCAAGATCTCGCGCGTCAACACGACGGCGACCGGGCCAGCGACGTACGACCTGAAGGGATACACGCTGCTGCCCGGGCTCATCGACGCGCACTCGCATCTGACGTGGTACTTCAATCGACAGGGGCGCTATCACACCCGCGGCGATGGCGACACGCCGGTGGAGTCGATGCTCTCGACGGCCGGGAACGCATATGCCACGCTCATGGCTGGATTCACGACGATTCAGAGCCCCGGTTCTCCGGAAGACAAGGATCTACGCGAATGGATCGCGATGGGACAGATCCCCGGGCCCCGCGTGATCACGTCGCTCAATCCGTTCAACAGCCCAACGCAGCTCAGCGCCGACTCGCTCCGGGCGCTCGTGCGTCTGCGCAAGTCACAGGGCGCGGACGTGATCAAGATCTTCGCGTCGAAGAGCATCCGCGAAGGCGGCGCGCAGACGATGACGGACGAACAGCTGCAGGCCATTTGCGGCGAGGCCAAGGCTCAGGGCTTGCGCACGATGGTGCACGCGCACAGCAGCGAGAGCATCAAGGCAGCGGTGCTCGCGGGGTGTGATCAGATCGAGCACGGCGTGTTCGCCAACGACGAGACGCTCAAGCTGATGGCCGACCGCGGCGTGTTCTTCGATCCGCAGATCTGTCTGGTCTTCCGCAACTATCTGGACAACCGGGCCAAGTACGAAGGGATCGGCAACTACAATGAAGAGGGATTCGCCTCGATGGAAAAGGCGATCCCGATCGCGACGGAGATGTTCAAGCGCGCGATCCACACGCCGGGCCTCAAGACCATCTTTGGCACGGACGCCGTGGCGGGCGCACACGGTCGCAACGCCGAGGAGCTCGTGTGCCGCGTGCAGGCGGGCGGACAATCGGCGATGGACGCGATCACGTCAGCCACGTCGCTCGGCGCCGCGGCGCTCCGCATGGGAGATCAGATCGGCTCGATCGCGCCGGGCATGCAGGCGGACTTGATCGCCGTGCCGGGTGACCCGAGCAAGGACATCACGACGCTGCGCCACGTAATGTTCGTGATGAAGAGCGGCAAGGTCTTCAGGAACGAGCGCTAGGCCAATCTTCGCGCGCGCAAGACACACGTACTCACGATGAGCGCTCGATGTTGGTGCGCTCGAGATCGGCCTTGCGTACGCGAAGTCGCGGATGGTCGGGATCTGACCAGTCCACGTCCTGCCAGCCGACGCGGTACCGCCACCTGGGAAAGGGAATCAGAGTGAAGTAGGGGAGCTGCGTCACGAACACTCCGACGCGCTCGAGCATCGCTGACGGTCCGATGTGGATTTCGGTGAGGACGACCTCGCCGCCGAGATCTTCGACGACGAGCTCACCGAGACGGCCAACGACGTCGCCGTCCGCGTCACGCACCTTCTTCCCGATCACGCGCTCGACGTGAACTTCGCCGACCATCGCTCAGCTCCCGGGGATGTGGTCGACGATCCGTTCGCGCAGCCAATCCTCGAAGGCGTTGATCGGCGTTCCTTCGACGTCGAGATCCATCTTGAATGCCGGGTCTTCACGCGTGAGCCGATTCCATGGAATACGGAACGGCGCGCCGCGCCCGGGGCCGAGCCGGCGATCGAATCGCGCGAACCAGTGAGCCAGTCGTTGGCTGAAACGCGCCAACAGCGTGATCGGGCTCACCTCCACGTAGGCCAACCGCGGTGGTTTGTCATCACGCAGCTCGAGAACGATGCCGTCGATCCGTCCGGCCTTGTTTCCGTTGACGTCGTGCAATTGCTCGTCGAGGACGTCGGCGAACAGGTGCATCATCAGCCGCCTCCTCCAATCAACTCGAGCGGAATCGACACGATGGCGAGCACCGCGGCGATGAGGCTCACGAGCAGCACGACGCCGTTGCTCAACCAACCGTTGACGTGCTCGTGCAGGTACTCGCGGTCGTTCATGAGGATGAGAAACGGAAAGACGCCAACGGGGAGCGACGCCGCCGTGAGCGCCATCGATATCTCCGTGAGCTTGAGCGGGTCGACGCCGAGCAGCGCAAAGAGCGACGCGGCGACGAGCAGGAGTGTGTAGGTGAGGCTGAATCGGGCGTCGTCACTCGGACTCAGATCCTCGCCCCACTCCCAGCCGAAGCCCTGGGCGACGAGGTAGGCCAGCGAGAGCGAGATCTCGAGTGTCGCGCCGAGGCAGGCGATGCCGAGCGACGCAACAACGAGCCAGAAACCAGGTCGGCCAAACGCCGGCGTGAGAAGCATCGGGAGCTGCTGGTAGTGCTTCACCTCGATGTTGCCCGGGTGAAAGATGATCGCCGCCAGCACCAACACCGCGATGGACAGGAATCCGCCGAAGCCCATGCCCATGGCGGCGATCGCGCGGTTCATCCCGACGTAGCTCTCGTCCCACTTTTCCTCGATCGCGCCCGACGAGTAGAAGTAGTAGAGGTACGGGGAGATCGAGGCGCCGAGCACACTCACGGCCACGAACCAGTAGTTCGACGCCTTTTCGTGCGGGAGCGTGGGCAGCACCCCGTGCGCAACCGCGGCGTAATCGGGATGAAGCTTGACCGCCCCGACCGCGAACGCGACGGTGACCAGGCCGAGCAACGAGACCCCGTTCTCGATCACGCTGAAGCTGGTGTACCAGAGCAGCGCCCACGCGAGCAGCAGCACCGGTACGGCCCACACGGGGATCGAGATGCCCGTTGCGAGGTGAAGCGCAGCGCCAACGCCGCCGAGCTCCGCGGCCAGCACGAGAAGCGACACGCCGAGCATGACGATGAGAGGGATCGCGTAGAAGCGCGCGCCGAAACGCTCACGCATCGCATCGGGTATCGTGTGCTTGCTCACCGCGGCACAGCGGCCCGACATCTCGACGAGGAACGCAATGCAGATGGTGCCGAGCAGGATCGACCAGACCAACTGATACCCGAACCCAGCGCCGGCTTGCGCCGCCGTGGTGATCGAACCGATCTCAAGGAATCCGCCGACGCTCGTAACAATGCCCAGAGCGAGCTGCAGAACCTTCTTCATCGGTCGCCCGTCAGCGGATGGCGGGCGCGAACGCGGCGCGCTCGCGCTGGAGGACTTCCCGCTCGGAGTCGCGAAGCCACCGGTGGGTGGTGGCGAGGGCGGCGATCAGGTAGGCAGCGCTGGCCGGGATCCACATGATCAGGCCCGCCAACTGCTGGTCGCCAAGCGGCGAGAGCCCCCACGCGGCCACCCGAGCCCCGTAGTCGGGATACCATGGCGTGCGCGCGAACGCCATCAACGCGCCAAGCACGCCGGTGTGGACGGCCGTCGCGAACAGGTACACGATCGCGAGTCCGCGCGCCGTCCGCGGGCAATGCGCCGTGCTCCACCAGAACAACACGGCGCTTCCCAGAAACGCCGTGTGCTGCGCGGCATGCGCGACGTCGGAGTGCAGTGTCGCCTGGAAGAGCATCGGCACGTGCCAGATCCAGATCACGATTCCTTGAATCAGCCATGCGGTGAGCGGCCGTGAGATGGCGCTCCAGCCGGCACGCACCGTTCTCGAATTCAGCACCTGTGCGACGCCCAGTCGCGACCGCGGGCCGAGCGCCCAAAGCATGGCGGGTCCCGGCCGAGCCGCGACGAACAGCGGTGCGGCGAGCGCCATGAGCAGCTCGTGCTGGACCATGTGCGCGGAGAAGAGTTGCTCGGACAGGCCATGCAGCGGCGAGACGAGCGCGACGACGAGCGTGGTCCAGCCGACGGTGAATGCCGCGACGGCGGGCGCACGCGGAGCGCGAGTGGAGCGCGACCGCAGAACGAGCGCGCCGCGGGCATACCACGCACCTAATACGAGGAGTGGAACGACGATGCCCGGTTCGA
>DATJHY010000177.1:0-26142 GCA_035493635.1 Gemmatimonadaceae bacterium
TCAGCAGTCCGCACTCACTTCTGCACCTTCGCCCCCGTAAGCAGGGCGACTCCGGCCAGCGTCGTCTGCGCCGCATTCAGCCCCAACCGAAAATCCTTGTCGCTGAACGTGGTGTATACGTCCGTCGGCTGATGCCAGTGCGGGTCCCACCCTGCTCCGATCTGCTCACCGCGCTCGTTCTCTCGTAGACTTATTGCCGGAATGAGATCCTGGAACGGACGCGAGTCGGTGTTGGTCATGTGCTGGCCGACGCGCGCCGGGTAGTCGGTCGCGTATTTCTCGTTCGCCGATTGCAGGAACCACGCGAGTTTCTGCGCGCCCTCGGCAGCCTTTGCGGTCGATTGGAATTCGATGTTGACGTCGGCCTCGGGGCGCTGCTCGGGGTTGAGCGTGCCATCGGGCCGCGGCATGCCGTGGTCGAAGAGCATCATGTCGTGCTGGATCATGCCCAGCCACTTGGGCTCGGGATACTTGCCGGAGCCGGCCGGGTCTTCCTTGCCTTGCAGTGGTCCCCGCTGATCGACGTACGCCTGCGCGCCGTTTAACCCGGTTTCTTCGTTGTTCCACAGGACGAACCGGATCGACCGGTCGGTCTTCACGTCCGGGCCGCTGAACACGCGCGCCAGCTCCATCACGAGCGCGGTGCCCGAGCCGTCGTCGTTCGCGGCCTGGCCCCATCCGTGGCCGTCCATGTGGCCGCCCAGGATGTACATCTCGTCAGGATGCGTGCTGCCGACCTTCGTGCAGTACACCTCCTGGCGCTCGCCGTCCGTCGCGGGTTGGGCGTCGATCGCACGGATGGCGGGGTCGGGCTGCTTGAGCGAATCCGTATTGACGCCGGCGCGCGTGCGCACACCCCAGTTCCGACCGCCGCCTTGCGTCGGAGCCTCTGACTTGCCGACGGCGACGACCGAGCCGACTGGCCCAGTCGGGCCGCGACCCCGGCCACCTCTTCCCGCCGCGGTGGTGTCACCACCGCGACCACGACCGGCGCCGCCGCGCTGCGGCGTGGTGTACGTGTAGGTGATCCGTGCCGTGGGCGTGCAGCCGTAACTCTGGAGCTGCTTCTCGATCCAGTCGACCGCGGCGCGATTTCGGTCGGTGCCCTGGCGGCGATCGCCGAACTGCGTCAGTCCCTTGATGGTCGCCTTGTACTTCTCGAGGTCGAGCCTTGCGACGAGCGTGCGGACCGGGTCATCGGCGGTATCGGGCGCCGCGGCGGCGCCGCCCTGAGCAAATGCTGACGCGCCAGCGAGCGCGATGAGCGAGCCGGCAATGAAGATCGTGCGAATCTGGAGCATGAGGCGAGTCTCGTCCGAGGATGGGAGTCGCTCGGATCATGACTAGCCACTCGTCGCCGTGCAAGGTTATCGGCGAAGCGAGCGGCGTCCGTCGCCCACCGCCCGCCGCCCGCCGGCCGCCGCCCGTTACCTGCCGCCCACGTGGAACGTGATGCCGACGCGATACTCGTTTCGCGGCGAGGGCGCGCCGTCGGCGCTTGGCAGAACGTACTGCGACATGCGCCAGCGCGATTCGCCGAACACGTCGATCAGGCTGCCAAGTGGAAGCGAGATGCCCGCGCCGTAGCTCCAGTTGGACTGTCGGGAATCGAAGCTGCTACTCGGCCCGCCGCTCGTGCCGACGCCCGCAAAGACGTACGGGGCAAGCGAGCGGCTGCCGCCGTACGACCGCCCCAGGAATAGCATCGCGTCCGCATCGGCGCCCCACGGACGCGTCGTGTTGGCATCGAGGAGACCCGACGTATTCGAGTTCTCCAATGCCAGGTGTCCGCTGCCTCTTATCGCGAACATGCCGCTGCCGAGCGTGAGCGCCAGTCCGGCGAGCGGACTGGCGCCAGTTGTCGGGACCAACGTCACGAATGGACTGATGGCGAGATCGGATTGCTGCGCCGACGCGCTGACGGCGGGCGTGGCGACGACACACGCGACGACGCCGGCGATCGGCAACGCGAAAAGAGGTGAGCGCCGCACGGGACCACTCCGAGGAACGAATTGGATGCGCAGGCACGTGTGCATGGCAGCGGCCACGCGGACGCGCACGCCTTAACGCATTGTGCTCGCGCGGCTTGAGCTAATGGCCCTGGGCTCGCCGGCGTTGCGACCTGTCCCGCCGGTAGGACACTCGCTGTCCCGCGACGTGAACAGGCTCGGCCGCGTGATCGGCAGCTCGACGGCGACTCAGCGTCGCTCGACGTCTGACAACCGCGAGAGCCTGCGGCGCACTTCGGCGACCCTCGGTTGCAGCTCGGGATCGGCGGTCTTCCAGAGATCGACGAACTTCAGATAGTACGACGCCGCCTTCTCGCGGTCGCCTTTCGCCTCGTACAACTCGCCGAGCCGCTTGTACGTGCCGGCGAGATGGAGCGGATCGCTACGGCGCTCGCCACGCGACCAGTACGGCGTCGCCAGATACTCCTCGAAGGTGGTGATTGCCGAATCGGTCATGCCGGCAAGATCGAACGCGCGCGCCAGCTCGGCGTACACGCACCGCGCGCAATCGTCGACCGGGCCGTCGGGAAGTCGGTCGGATTTCCGGATCTCGTCCACCGCATCCCGTGGCCGGTGTTCAGCGAGCGCGATCTCCGCCAACGCACGATGGGCTTGTGGTTGCATGGCGCGGCGCAACGTGGTGTCTGTGACAGCCGCATCGAACGCGGACAGTATCGCCCTGGCGCGATCGGGACGCGACGCCAGTGCATAGATTCGCGCAACCTCGAAGTATCGCCGCTGGCTGAGGGACAAGGAGCTCATTTCGATCCGCGCCAGCGCCGAGTCGAGCGTGCGTGCCGCGCGGTCCGGCTGCGCATGGAACCACGCGTCGATCTCGGCACGGTCGATTGCCTCGTCGAGCGGTGAGTAATCGCCGCCTCGCGATGCGTACGTCGATCGCAGCTCGGCCTGGAGCTTCTCCGACTCGCTGATCTTGCCCACCGTGAGTAGCAGCCCCACGAGCATCTCCGTGGACCGGAGTCGGCTCAGCGCAGTTCGTCCGTTCTGACGAGTCTGTTGCGCCCTGGCGATCGCCGTGTCGATTGGCCAGCGGGCCGCGGCCACGAAATTGTTGACGCCAGGGGCAAGTGCCGATTGCGCGTGATGAGCGTTGAACGCCGTGCGCACACTATCGGCAATGTCGACGCGCCCCTGGAGCAGCAAGTTGGCCACAAGGTTCAGGTACCCGACAAGTGCGTCCGGATTCTCCTCGATTGTACGGCGATACAACGTTTCGGCGCGGGCGAACGAGCGGCGGCTGTCGTACGCCTGGCCGAGGTTGTTGAGCACTGCGTAGTCGTGCGGGTACAGTCGGAGGTAGGCTTCGCTCGCCGCGATCTGGCGGGCGCGATCGTGACCCGGCCTGCCAAAAAAGTCCGACTCCGCGAGGTAGCGTTCGCGTTCGGTGAGCCGGTCACGATACCGGTACGCCATCGCGAACGCCGAATCCACCTTCTCGGGCGGATAACTGAGGTTGCTGTACACCAGTCCGAGGCTGCGGTAGGCCATCGCGAAGGTCGAGTCGAGCGCGATTGCTTCCTGGAACAAACGCACCGCACGCTCGGGTTCGCCCTCCAGATTTCCGGCACGCCGACCTTCGGCGAATTTGCGCAGCGCCTCGAGCGAGCTGGTCGTGACCTGCTCCAGCGGCGGATCCGCGCGCACGCTCTTGAGCGATTCGCCAATCCTGCCGCGAAGGTCGCGTGTGAGTTTGTCGATCGTGGGGAGGAGATCCGTCGGACCCGCCGCGGTGGCGTGAAACGCGGCGAGCTCGCTCCCGGAATCTGCGGTCACGAGCCGAAGCGATACGACGAATCCGGCGCCGAGCGGCGTGACGTCTCCGTCGACCACCGCCTTCGCGCCCTCCCGCTGGCCGACGTCCCGCGCCAGCGCGAGATCGAGCGGCGTCGCCGGCGGACGCTGCATCCGTTGCAGCGCGGCGGCAACCGCCGCGGGGTTCATGATCGAGAGCACGCGCGATTGCCCGAGCTCCGTGCGCACGGCTTCGCTGATCACGGCGCCAAGGGAGGAATCGATGCCTTTGACGCGGAAGTCGGTGACGATCAGGAGGTCGCGCGCATTCAATCGTCCGGCGGCGAACAGCGAGGCCGCCGGTCCGATCCCGAACGCGCGCAGCACCATGAACGCGGCCACCACCACGACGAACAATGCGATCGCGGCAGCGCCGCCGATTCCCGCGCGGCGCCACGACACGTGTGGGCTTGCCTTGAGCGCGATTGCCGCCATCGTGCCCCGTGTCGCGACGGCCGACCCGCCCGGCGTCAGCGTCGGTGAATTCAGGATGGCGCGGCGCGCGAGATACTGCGTGGACGCCGTGAACAGGATCACCGGCAGCCCGAGCGCCATCACCGTCAGCGCGCCGGGGAATACCCAGTCCGGCAAACCAATACCGGCAATCGCGAGCTTGGCGGCGAACGCCACGAGCACGAACGCCACGGCGTAGAACCCGAGCGCCCGCACGAGCATACCGGGCTGCGCAAGCATCAGGGCGGATGTATCCGGCCACACGGTGGATCCGCTGCGGATCGACTCGAGCGACGCGAGGAGCTCGTCGGCACTTTGGGGACGCGCGGCGGGCTCCTTCTCGAGACAGGTCGTCACGAGCGTCGCCAACTCGAGAGGCGTTTCCGGACGCGACTCCGTTACTGGCGGTGGTGTCTCGGCAAGATGCGCCAGGAGCATCTGGTGCGGCGCGCGCCCCGCGAAGGGCGGATTGCCGGTGAGGATCTCGTATGCCATGCACCCGAACGAATAGATGTCGGCCCGCTGGTCGATGTCGGGATCGCCGCCCGCCTGCTCGGGCGCCATGTACGCCGGCGTGCCGATCGCCACGCCCGTCATCGTCAAGGTCGGCGCGCCGCTAGGCGTCTGAGAAGCGACGATCGCCTTGGCGATCCCAAAGTCGGTGACGACGGCCGTGCCACGGCTCAGCAGCACGTTGTCGGGCTTGATGTCACGGTGCACGATGCCGCGGTCGTGCGCATAGGCGAGCGCGCGCGCCACGTCGCGAAGGATCGACAGAGCTTCGGCAATCGGCAGTTGCCCGCGGGCCAGACGCGCGCGCAAGCTCTCGCCGTCGACGAACGGCATCGTGTAATACGGAACGCCTCCGGCGTCGCCCGCCGCGAGTACCGGGACGATGTTCGCCTGTTGGAGAGAGGCCGCGAGCTGGATCTCCCGCTCGAACCGCTCGGCGCTGATGCCTTCAAAGAGCTCGGGTGAGAGTACTTTGACGACGACCTTGCGCTTGAAGCGGAGCTCGTCGGCGAGGAACACGCGACTCATGCCGCCGCCGCCGAGCTCGCGCTCGAGGGTGTAGGCGCTGCCGAGCGTCTCCTGGAGCTGGTCGCGAATATCCGTCATCGGGCTCGTTTGCCTTGCCGCCGCAGGGTGCGATAACCTATGGCAGCGCGCGAAGCCCAGCCAGCGCTACGCGGTCATTTCTCGCGCGTCCACAGATAGAGCGCGCCGCAGCCGCTGCCTGTGTGTGCGAACTCCGCGGGCATGTCGCTCGTGTTGTGGAACTCGACGCCGCCGAGATCGCTGACGAGGAACTGACTCAGGTCGACGTACCCTTGTTCCGTCGCGGTAGCGCCCGAACGTCGCGCGCCCAGAATGGCGAGCGTGCCTCCGTTGCGATTCGAAGTCAACGGCACGCCGTCGAGATAGACGTCGACCTGGCAGAGCGACGCCGCCTGCGTGCGATGAGACGCCGCGATCGTCAGCCGCTGGCCTTTGATGTTGATTTCCGCGATCTCGAGCGTGGGGACGTGCGCGCGGAGCACGTTGGCGAGCGGCCGGCTCTCTTCCTTTCGTAGCAGGGAGTCGGGAACGAAATACCCCATCCCCGACCTGCGGCGGTCCTCGAAACCGCGCAGCATCGGGCCGATGTACTGCCGCACCGTGTCACGCGTGACGACCGCGGGCAGCTTCTGCGCGAGCGGCTCGAGCGCGACGGTGAGCGGCGGCAGTCCCGGAGTGTTGCCGACGAACAGCGTGATCGGCTTGTAGCCGAATTTGCGAATGCGGAGCAGCGAGCCCGCTGTATCGACGAAGAAGAGCGACAGCGTGCCGGTGTTCGTCGTGTAGGAGAAGCTCCCCGTGAGCATGTCGCGGATCTCGACGCTGTCGAGCGGGTTGCCCGAGCGGTCGTCGTACACGCCGACGATGCGGCCGATGTAGTTGGGTTGGGTCGACTTCTGCGAGTGGCTGGGGCGAGGCGACAGCAGGAAGAGCGCCACGATGGCGAACGCGGCGCGATCCCAGCCAACGTTCCCGCGCGCGGTGAGCATCAGCGTTTCGTCCACACGAGAATCACGCCGCAAAATCCACCGCCGCGCCCACCGGTCCCTCCGCCAACCGACGCGTACTGCAACGGCACGGTCGCCGTGTTGGTATAGACCTCCATGCCCGCGAGCTCGCCCGGCGGCGGCAGATCCACGTCGAGGTCGTGCACCGAGATCGCGACCCCATCGACGTAGAACTGATACGGACATCCCCTGGCGGGCAGGAGCCGGCTGTTGTGAACAGTCGTGGGGGTGACGGTGGTCGAGTGGAAGGTGCGGAGCAGGTCGGACGTCCGCGCCATGTTCAGCTTGTGGATGTCGTTCTCCGTCATGAACTGCCCGACGCCGAATGCACGCCGCGACTCGAATTCGCTCAACGGTCCCACACCGGCGGCCGCGGTGACCACGACCTTCTCGAGCCTGACATCCTGCCGCACGAGCGTGAACGACGCGCGCGTCGTGTCGCCGGCGGCCACGCTCAGCGCGCTCGAGAGCGGCGCATACCCGAGACGGCGCACGACGACGATGTACGTGCCGGCTGGAATACCGGTGATTCGAAATCGGCCGTTGTCGCCCGCGCTCACCTCCAGGTTCGTCCCCAGAATCCAAGCCGAGGCGCCAGCGAGGGGCGCCAGGCTCGTGTCGGTGACGATCCCGTCGAGCGTGCCGCGCGTTGCCGCATCCTGCGCCCCAAGCGACGCGGCGGCGAGCAACATCGTCGCGCCCGCGGTCGCCAGGCGCGCGACCGACCACGCACGCCCTCGGAACCTCGAATCCAAAACCGCGAGAGAGCCCAGTCTCATCTGCGTTCCGGCAAAGTCCCGGGCAAAGCGACGTGTTCGATCCTGCGGCGATCCGTCGCGCGCGTCAAGTCGGGGTCGCCTGTCTGAGCCCGCGCACCGGGGCGCGCCGGCAAGTCGTTGTACGCGCCATGACCATGCGTGATATTGCAGATGATGAGCGCCGACGCCGAGCTGCATCGCATTCGCGGATTCGAGGTCGTGGTCGAGAACTCCCGGCCCGACATCGCCACGCCGGACGTGCTCGCACGCCTCGACGATGCGCTCGCGCTGATCGAGCGCACGCAGCCCTGGCGGCTCGCGCATCTCCGGCGCGACCTGGCCCGCTTCTGGATCGTGCGGTACCCCTGCCGCGGCGCGTTCTTCCCCGAGACGCGCGCCTGCATGACCGAGCTCACCTTCCTCGCGCGCCGCGACATCACCGCCGCGCCGGTCGCCGCGTCGATCCTCCACGAAGGCATGCACGCGCGCGTGCATGCGAAAGGGTTGGGAGGCATCGATCTCCCGCGTGAAGAGCGCATCTGCCGGCGCGCCGAATTGGAGTTCGGCCTCGCGCTACCGCCGGAGCTCGGCGCGCCCGTGGTCGAACGCGCGCGCGCGAGTCTCGAGCTCGACGACGAAGGCGTCGCGCCGACGATCGACTGGTCCGTGGCGATGGCCCGCCAGGAAGCAATCGACCGGGCCGCGCGCAAACAATGATCGACCAGTTCACGGGCCGCGTCGTTCTGGTCACCGGCGCGTCTCGCGGACTCGGACGAGCGACGGCCAAGGAATTCCTCGCGCGCGGCGCTTCGGTCGCCGTGCACGCTCGCACGGAGGATCGTGCTGATGCGCTCGCGCGCGAGCTGGGCGAGTGCGCCTTCGGCGTGCACGGCGACTTGAAGCACTCCGCGGACGCGCGCGGCGTCGTGCAGCGCACCGCCGAACGCTTCGGCCGGCTCGACGTGCTGGTGAACAATGCCGCCGTGTCCCACTCGACGCGCGTCGCCGACATTCCCGAGCACGAATGGCGCGAGACACTCGACGTGAATCTCTCGGCGGCGTTTTTCTGTCTGCAGGCGGCGATCCCGCTGATGACCGAGCAGAAGTTCGGCCGCATCATCAATGTCTCATCGCTGGCCGGTCGCAGCGTGAGCACGCTCGCCGGCGCGCACTACACGGCGTCGAAAGCCGGGTTGATCGGACTGACTCGGCACTCGGCGCGAGAGCTCGGCCCATTCGGCATCACGGTGAATGCGATCTGCCCCGGTTTGTTCGATACCGAGCTCGTACGTGCCAACGCCACCGAAGAGAGGCTCGAGGCGTTGCGCCGAAACTTTCCGGCGCAACGTCTCGGACGCCCGGAAGAAGTCGCCGCGCTCATCTGCTTCGTGGCCTCGGAGATGGCCGGGTACATCAATGGCGCGGCGCTCGACATCAATGGCGGAAGTCTGATGATTTAGCCTCTGGCTTCGCGCTATTTGCCCGGCGGCACCGTCAGCGTGACGTCATACCGCTTGAGTGCCTGACTCACCGTTGCCGCCCGCGCCAGTATCGCGTTCGCGTCGGCGATCGCCTTCGGTAACGCGAGTTTGACCTCGTTGTACTGCCGCACTGCCGCGGCACTCGGCGGTTCCCAAACGCCCATCAGTGATTGCTTGAGCGCCGAGGTACGCGCAAAGACGTTCTCGGGATCGACAGCCCCACCACGACCGCCACCGCCACCGCGCCCTCCGGGCGCCGGGAGCGGCACACCGAACCTGGTGCGTACGCTGTCGACCTGTTTCTTCAACGATTCGAACTGCGACTTCACGCTGGCCGGCACGTCCGGCTTGCTCGCGAGCTGCTTGTCGACCGCGCTCAGTTGCGGGTAGAGCGAGTTGAGCGCGACCGCTGCCGCCGTTGCGCGCCGCTGGAGCGAGTGCAGGTCGGCGACGAGGTTGTTGTAGTACTGGTGTTCCGCGGGCGCGAAATGCACATCGGGATCGAACGAGATCTTGAGCGGCTTGGAATCGAGCACCTTGCCGCCCGACGTCAGCGCGACGGTGTAGGTGCCAGGCAGCACGTACGGCCCGGGGCCGCCGAGCCCACCGCCGCCGCCGAATCCTCCCGCGCCGCCACGACCGGTCGTCGCGCTGTCGCCCGGTATCGCGCACGGATTGAGCGCGGTGTATGCCGTCGGCACCGGCTGCGGCACACCCGGCACGGCGGGCGTGGTCGCGCCGCGACCGCCGCCTCTTCCACCGCGGCCACCGCGACCACCGCCCGCTGAATCCGCGGCCGGTGCGGGAATCGGCTCCGCGCGCATGTCCCAGCACACGGTCTGGATTCCGGCCTGCGTCTTTGCTCCCGGTACCGAATCGTCGCGCACGATCTTGCCCGTCGCGTCCGTGACGCGAAGTCTGAGACTCTGTACCGGCTTCTTCACGAGATACTGAACGACCGCTTCGTTGGGCGGGTTTTCGCCCACGAAGTACTGATGCCCCCAGAACTCGTCGTTGCGATCGTCCTTGGTCTTCCACTCGAGCGCGGTCGGCACCGTGAAGAGCTTGGCGTCGGCGTTCGCCGCCTGCACCGCCGTGTATTCCTGGATCGGCTCGAGATGGTCGAGGATCCAGAGCGCGCGCCCGTGCGTGGCGACGAGCATCGCGTTATCGCGCGGATGGAGCGTGATCTCGTCGACGCGCACGTTGGGAAGATTCGCTTTCAACCGCTGCCACGACGTGCCGCGGTCGAGCGAGAGGAAGATTCCGGTCTCCGTGCCGATGTAGAGCACGTCGCGATTACGCTGGTCCTCGGTGAGCGTGCGCACGTTCTCGCCGGAGAGATTGTTCACGATCGATCGGAAGCTCTGCCCGTAATCGGTGCTCACCCACATGTACGGCGCGTAGTCGTTGAGACGGTGGTTGTCGACCGTTACATAGACTGTTCCATCGGCGTAAGCCGAAGGAACGACTTCACTCACGAACGCGCCGGCGGGGAATCCGGGAATGTTCTTCGTGATGTTCTGCCAGCTCTTGCCGGCGTCGCGCGACACGTAGACGAACCCGTCCTCGCTGCCTGTGTAGTACAAGCCTTTCTGCCGCGGCGACTCGGCGAGCGATACGATCGTCGGCCATTGTGAGACACCGTCGTCGCGTGAGTTGCGAATGTCGGCGCCGTTCACGCCCATCGTGACGATCGTATCGCGATTCGCGTTGCTGGTGAGATCGCCGCTGATCGCCGTCCACGAATCGCCGCGGTCGTGCGACACGAACACCTTGTTCGCGGCGACGATGAGCGTGCCCGGATCATTGGGCGAGACGATCATTGGCGTGTCCCAGTGCCAGCGAAACGTCTCGCCTTTTTTCGGCGCGGGGCTGACGTTGAGCGCGTTGGGGCGAATCTGCTTCGACTCGCCGGTGACCTTGTTGCGGCGGATGATGTTTCCGTCCTGCGTCTCGCTGTAGATCCAGCGTGGGTCGCGCCGGTCGGGAATGGCCACGAAGCCGTCGCCGCCCTGGATCTGGAACCAGTCGTGATTGAGAATGCCGGTGCTCTGCCGCGATTGGCTCGGGCCGCACCAGTCATAGTTGTCCTGCATGCCGCCGCAAACGTTGAACGGCGTCGCCATGTCGTAGCCCACGTGATAGAACAATCCGACGGGCATGTTGGCGAAGAAGTTCCACGTCTTGGCGCCGTCGTACGATGCGCTCACGCCGCCGTCGTCGCCGATCAACATGTGATCGGAGTTGCTGGGATCGATCCAGATCGCGTGCACGTCGTCGTGCGCGGCGAGTGAGGCGCTGCCTTCCATCGTTTTGCCGCCGTCGGCCGTCATCTGCATCTTGACCCCGCCCATGAACACCCGGTCGGGGTTGTTCGGATCGATGCGCACCTGACTGAAGTACAGCGGGCGCGGATTCGTCGTGCTGACGCGATGCCAGGTCGCGCCGCCGTCGTCCGACCGATAAAGTCCGCTCTCGCCGCCCGCGTTGCCGAAGCCGGCGCCTCCGCGGCCGCCGCCACGCCCGCCGCCCGGCGGCAGCGTGTCGCTCGCTTCACCCGGCGCCGCGTTCGGCGCGCCGCGACCCGCCGGCGTGGGCGCTTCGACCGACGCGTACAGGATGTTGCCGTTGCGGCGGTACGTGTCGAGGCCAATCCGACCGAGCGGGCCGGCGGGAAGTCCGTTGGTGAGACGGGACCAGGTGTCGCCGCCGTCGGTCGACTTCCAGATGCCGCTTCCCGGACCACCGCCATTCACGCAGCACGACGTGCGCCGTCGCTGATAGGTCGACGCGTACAGGGTCTTTGGATCGGTGTACGAGATCACTAAATCGTTGGCGCCGGTCTCGTCGTCCACGAACAGCACGCGCTTCCACGTGGCGCCGCCATCGGTCGTCTTGTAGATCCCGCGTTCGCCCCCCGGGCCGAACAGCGGACCGGTTGCCGCCACGAGCACCACGTTGTCGTTCGCGGGATCGATGACGATGCGGTTGATGTGCTTGGACTCGCGGAGTCCCATGTTCGTGAACGTCTTGCCGCCGTCGGTCGACTTCCATACGCCGTCGCCCCACGAGGTGCTCTGGCGATTGTTCGACTCGCCGGTGCCGACCCATACGACGTCGGGATTCGACTGCGAGACCGCGACGTCGCCGATCGACATCAAGCCGTGATCCTCGAAGATGGGCGTGAGCACGGCGCCGTTGCTCGTCGTCTTCCACACGCCGCCGTGCGCCGCGCCGACATACCAGATCGACGTGTTCTTCTCGTACACGGCGAGGTCGGCGATGCGACCCGACATGATGGCCGGGCCGATCGAGCGGAAGTGGAGCTTGTCGAACTGCGTGGCGACCGGTGTCTGGGCGGCGAGCGACGCTGCCGAACAGACAAGACCGGCGATGAGCGCGCGGCGCGAATCAAGGACGTGCATCGGTTCTCCGAGGCGGGGAGGGGGGCGAGTGGAGATTCTAGCTCCGGCCGGGAAGCGCCGCGAGCATCGGACGGCCGTAGATTTTTCCACTGGAGGTGAGTCGGCCATGATCGAGCTCCAATCCCGTGAATGCATCGTTCGGAGTTTTCGCGCCAGCGATGCCGCCTCGCTCGCCAAGCATGGCAACAACCGGCGGATCTGGGAGAATCTCCGTGACCGCTTTCCGCACCCGTACACCGAGGCTCACGCCACGGCGTACATCGAGCATGTGCTCGCCGATGCAAACGAGATGAGCTTCGTGATCGATGTTGGCGGGGAGGCGGTCGGGGGCATCAGCCTTCATCCCGGGACTGACGTCGAACGGATTGGCGCGGAGCTCGGGTACTGGCTCGGCGAGTCATTCTGGAACCGCGGGATTACGACGAGCGCGATCCGCCTGGTGACGGATTACGCGTTCAATAAACGCCGTCTCGAGCGAGTGTTTGCCGTTCCCTTCACGACGAACGCCGCGTCCTGCCGCGCGCTGGAAAAGGCCGGCTACGAGCGCGAGGGAACGATGCGGCGCAGCGCGATCAAGGACGGGCGTGTCATGGATCAGTACCTGTACGCGAAGGTGCGCACCGGACGCTGAGCACGCCGCCGGCACATCGACCGGACGAGAGTGTACCGGATCACACCACTCTCCCGTTCGAGGATCGCATGCGAAGCATTCGATCATATCTGCTCCCCTGCACCGCCATCCTTCTGATCGCTGCCTGCCATCGGACGCAGGCGCCTCGTGGCGGCGGTGTCCGAGGCCCGGGTGATCCGACCGCCACCGTGCTCCCCACGCCCGCCGGTCAACCGATGACGGCGACCACGAAGCCCAACGCCAGTCGCAAGCGCGTCGAGGCCAAGGAGGAGCCGGCCACGCTCATCGCGGCCGATCGAAGCGAGTGCACCGTGACGGCGACGCGCTTTCGCGATACGAAGGTCGGCGATGCGGTCGTGTGCGACTGGCGGGCGGGCGACCGCCAGCCGTAACCAGGCACCACTACGGCGTCCACACCTCAACGACGTCGGTCTGCGCCAATCCCTGCTTGGGGCCGCCGCCAATCACGTAGATCCTGCCACCAGCCGTGACGGCAGAGAAGCCGTGCCGCGGCGTGGGTAGCTGCGCCTCCACCGCCCAGCGGTCGGTCGCCGGATCATAGACCTCGTGGTTGGCGAACACGCCGTCGGGTCGCTCACCGCCGAACGTATGAATTCTCTGATCGAGCACGGCTGACGCCAGGCCTCCGCGCTTGCTGGGCATTGGCGCCCTGGTCGTCCACCGGTCGTGCGCGAGATCGTACGCCTCCACGACATCCAGATTGCCCGCTGGCGAGATGGGGCGGCCTCCGATCGCGTACAGGATCCCGGCCACGACCTGAGCCTCGAGATGGTCGCGGGGCGTCGGAATCGGCGCGCGCTTCGACCAGGCGTTCCGCGCCGGATCGTACACGATCGTCGAGTCGAGCAGCTTGCGGCCGAGTCCGAAGCCACCGACCACGACGATCTTTCCGTTCACCACGCCAGCGGCGGACGCGCCGCGCGGCTCTGGCAGAGGCGCGCGTGGTTCCCACGCGTTCCTGTCGGGGCGATAGATCCAGAGCGTGTTCTTGGGCGTGAACCGCAGCTCGTCGAAGCCGCCGATCGCGTACAGAGTGTCGTTCAACGCGACAAGCGGCATGTGATGGCGCGGCTCGGGCAGGTCGGCAAGCCGCTCCCACGCGTCTCGGCCGGGCTCGTAACGATAGACGACTTTGCTCGTGTTACTCAGCGAGTCGATGCCGCCGGCGATGTAGACCCTGCCGCGATACAGTGCGCCATGATGTTCCTGCAACCGCTCGGGAATTCGCGCCGCGGCAGACCAGGAGCCTACGGTCGACGAGCGGACAAGAAGCAACCCGGCCAGCATGATCGCACGCATATTCCGTCCAATGAAAATGAGCGGCTTCAATCTATTCGCGGCGGCGTGCGTGATCGCGCTCGGCGGCGGCGCATGCGGCGACTACTCCTCGAGCGACGAGTCGCACAACATCCGGGCGCGCGATTCGGGCATGGCGGGACGACCCGCGACGCCCGAGGCGGTGGTCGGCCGAACGAGCTACGTCGGCATGCGCTACAGCGCACTGCCTTCCGGGTTCTCGTACGAAGCCGGTTCGACGATTTCGCGCGGCAGCGGCGGTGCCAGCCAATATGCGGTGTCGCGCGTGCGGACACCTCGCGGGAACATGTTGTGGCTGGAGACGATCGAGCCGCGCGACGGGCGCGGCGCGGCCGAACGCGTGGTTCGCGGCGAGCTTCGGGTGCCGCCGCTCGCCGCGGACGAGCGGCTCATGATCGGCTCGTGCGACGTGAAAGGCCGGCTGGACGTCCGGGTGGTGGCGATTGTCGTGGCCGACTCCGGTGTGACGCGACTCACCAGAATCCGGCAGGCGTGGCGCGCTGACCCCACAGCGGGACGATTCGACCTGCTGCCCGTGGCTGACATCGTCTGCGAGGAGCCCGGCTCCTAGCGATTCAGCGGTCGAGCGCGCCGTCACCGGCGCCTCGAGGATGGACACCGTTCGCCTCCGCCAATACGTTCTTGCCGCCCGTTCGGCGGTCAGATCGAACGTCCGAGCGCGCGTGCTCGTATCCCTGCAGATGACACGGCGCATGGCCGGTGTCGCATCACCAACGTCCCTTTCTCACATTCATCGAAGCGTATGCGCAAATCGTTCGCTCGACCGACATTGACGCTGATCGCCACGATGGCGGTCGCCGCCTGCTCCTCCGGCTCCGCGACAGCTTCGTCGGCGCCAAAGCCCGCGCAAAGCGGTGCGACGATGACCGCCAAGGCGACGAGCGGCGGACTGCCGTCCGGCGTGACGACGGCGATGATCTCGCAGGGTGATTCGCTCTTCCACGCGGCCTCCTGCGTGCGCTGTCACGGGGCCGACGCCAAGGGTGCGCAGAACGGACCGAGTCTCATTGGACCGACCTTCATGCACGTGAACGGCACCTACGAGGACTTCGTCAGGCTCATCATGTCGGGCGTGCCAGCCGACTCGATCAAGGACAAGACGCATCGGTTCGCAATGCGCCCGAAAGGCGGCGGACAGACACCGTTGACCGACGATCAGGTCAAAGCGGTCGCGGCGTACGTCTACTCGCTGAGCCACAAATAGCGCCCGACCGCTCGTGTCGACTCGGGCGGCCGGTTTGCTCCTGCTGATGGCGATGTCGGCCCGCGCGCAGGTGTCGACCAGATGGCCGCAGCACTCGATGGATCGACCACAACCTCCGGTGGTCCATCCCGGCCCGTTCAAGGCCTCCGCGCCGCCGCCATCGGATGCCATCGTGTTGTTCGATGGCAAATCGCTCGACGCCTGGCACTCGGCCGACAGCGCAAATCGGCCCGCGCGCTGGAAGGTCGCGGACGGACACATGGAGGTCGTCGCGGGCTCCGGGTCGATCGCCACCAAGCAGGCGTTCGGCGACGTGCAGCTCCATATCGAGTGGCGCGCGCCCACCCCGCCGAAAGGCGAGAGCCAGGAACGCGGCAACAGCGGCGTGTTCTTCATGGGAATGTACGAGATACAGGTGCTCGACTCGTACCAGAATCGCACGTACGCCGACGGAAGCGCCGCCGCGGTGTACGGCCAGTTTCCGCCGCTCGTGAATGCCAGTCGTCCGCCCGGCGAGTGGCAGACGTACGACATCCTGTTCCACCGGCCGCGCTTCAACAGCGCCGGGCTCGTGGCCAAGCCGGCCCGGTTCACCGTGTTTCACAATGGCGTTCTCGTCCAGGACGACGTGGAGCTGAGCGGACCGACCGCCAACAAGGCCAGGCCTCCCTACCACAAGCACGCCGACGCGCTACCGCTCTCGCTGCAGGATCACGGAGATCCGGTACGATATCGGAATATCTGGATCAGAAAGCTCGAATAGCCGAACGGCCGCTCGGGCTGGCATCAAGAACGGATGGGGGGCGCGGATGCTTCGGACCCAGCGTGCTTGTTGCCAGCCTCGGCGCAAAGACCGTCCCGCCGCGATGACGACTACGCCGCGCTCGCCGCCGGACCGCAATACCGATTAAACGCGTTCACCAGATCGTGCGCGATCTCCTCGGGCGGCCGGCCTTCGATCTGCCAGCGCTCGAGCATGAACACGAGCTGACCGTCCTTGAGCAGCGCGATTTGCGGCGACGATGGCGGATAACCCGCGAAGTAGCTTCGCGCGCGCTCGGTGGCCTCGGCGTCCTGGCCCGCGAACACGGTGGTGAGATGCTCGGGCTTGATCGGGTTCTGCAGCGCGATCGCCACGGCCGGCCGCGCCATCCGCGCCGAGCAGCCGCACACGGAGTTCACGACGACGAGCGTTGTACCCGCCGCGTTCTTTAGCTCGCGATCGACCTCCTCGCCAGTTCTGAGCTCGCTGATCCCGAGGCGAGTGAGATCCTGCCGCATCGGCGCCACGAGGCGCTCGTCGTACATCTGCTGTGGAAGACGCATATGAGCTTGATGTTGGGAAATAATGAATAGATGATCGAGGGGTCGACTGGAGGGTTGGAGGGTTGGACGGTTGGATGACGGCAGTCTTCCAGCCCTCCAGCCCTCCAACCGTCTAGTCCTCCCGCACCAGCGCCAGAATCGCCGCTTGCGGAACCACCAGGTATCGCTCCCCTTCGAACGTGATCTCGACCGCCGCTTTTCTGAAGAACAACGCGTAGTCCCCGGTGCGAGCCTGCATCGGCAGAAAGCGCGTCGCGCGCTCCTGCGCGTTCCACGGTTCGTCCGAGAACGAATCGGGGCTCGGCATCGGAAGACCCGGCCCCGTGGCCACGATCTTCCCGCCTTGCACCGCCTGGTTGTCGATCGCGGTCGGCGGCAGGTAGAGGCCGACGTTCGTTCGTTCTTCGCCCTCCTCCACGCGCACCAGCACGCGGTCGCCCACGACGATCAGTTCCTTGTCTCGTTTGATCACTGTTGCTCCAGAGTGACGAGCACTTGTGGTCTGCTTCCGAAAATCTACGGACGAGCCGGCGCCGGTGTGGTGCGCGGCCGCGACAGGCGGAACACCGGGTAGCTCACCACCACGATCCCCAGCGCGTACAGACTGTTCCGGCGGTCGGCCACCACCGCGCTCGCAAGAAATGCCAGCGACCCGAGCAGCACGAACCCAGTCGTCCACGGATGCCCGAGCGCCCGATACGGGCGGCTCGCTTGCGGCTCGCGGGCTCGGAGAACGAACACGGCGACGAACGAGAGTGCGTAGTCGGCCACGAAGAAGAATGCGGCGATCGCGATGATCGATCCAAAGGTTCCGGTGGCGAGAAAGCCGAGCGACACGAGCCCCGTGAGCGCGAGGGAGACGGTCGGCGTACCGCCAGCGTTCACCCGCGTGGCGAAGGGCAGTCCAAGGCCGTCGCGACTCACCGCATACAGGACGCGCGAGGCCATGAGCAGGCAAGCATTCACGGCGCTCGGCAGCGACACGATCACGACCAGCCGGACCAGCAGGTCTCCGCGCGCTCCGAAGATCGACTCGGCAACCGTGGCGGCGGCCAGAGGCGACCCGGTGAGCGCCTTCACCGGCAGCGCGACGACGAACGCGATGTTGATCAACAGATAGATCACCGCAACGCTCAGCAGCCCGTAGAACATCGACTGCGGAATCTGCCGGCCGGGATCGTCGAGCTCCTCCGAGAAATAGATCGCTCCGTCCCACCCGTCATAGGTGTAGATCACCGACTGCGCGGCAAGGAGCAGCGCGGCAAAGCCGGTGGCGGTCGCTGGCACCGACGCAGCCGCTGGCGCCTGCGCGCGACCGGCGAATGCGAAGCACACGGCGACGAGCACCAGGAGGGCCACCGCTTTCGCGAAGCTCGTGATGCGCTGCGCGAGATCGCCCTGCCTCGTACCGCGCATGAGCAGGACCGTGAAGATCGCCACGACGATCATCGCGATGGACGCCGCCAGGTTTTGCGGCCAGCCCACCACCATCGCCGCCGATTCGCCGATCACGATCGCGATCGCCGACGCCGATGCCGCGGTCGACACCCAGTCCATCCAACCGACGAGAAATCCTGCGTAATCACCAAACGTGTGCCGCGCGTACACGAACTGCCCGCCACTGCGCGGAAGCATGGTGCCAAGCTCCGACAACGCGTTGGCGCCGAGCAGCGCGTACACTCCGCCCACGATCCAAATCCCCAGAAAGGCCCAGGTCGCCGGCAGGAGCCCGGCGATGTCGCCTGGTGTCCGCAGGATTCCCGCGCCGATCGTGTTGCCGACGACGACGGCGAGTCCGAACGCAAGGCCGAGGATGCGGAGCAACGAGTGCGACGTCGGATGAGGTTGGCTCATCGGCATAGCATGGCTCCGTGGCGCTTGACTCCGCCAGATACGAAACAGCCATACACGCGACAGCGGGGTGAATGCCGAAACAACATTCGGCACCACCCCGCTGAATGGCTTTCGGAGCTCAGCACGGATCCCCACCCGGATCGCGACGCGGCTCACGGAAAGCGGTACTGCGCCTCACCCCACTTCGTCCTTCACTGCTATGACACCGTTCGAGCGCTACACCCTGATTACCATCATCCGACTGTCAAAGTTCCCGCGCCGGCGTCGTACGCGACCGGGTACTGCGTGAGATTCGACGTGCGCTGGCCGCCGATCCACTGACCCGAGGCATTGAACGTCGCGCCGTGCCGCGGACACTGAAATCCGGTCGCCGTCACGTTGATGGTCGTGCCCTGGTGCGGGCAGATCCGTGAGAACGCGGCGAACGTCGACTGGCTCGTGCGCACGATGGCCACTGGAATCCCGTCCACGCTCGTCGTCGCTACGCCTCCGACGTTGGCCAGATTCGGATAGCTCGACAGCGTCAACGTCGTCGACTTCACGGTGCTCGGCGACGTGAGCGAGTCGCTCATCCCGCACGCCGCGAGCGCGACGGCGGCGAGCGCTGCCGCGGCTCGCGTCACGAAATCGCGGCGCTCGATCGCGTCTCCATCATTACCCGATCGACCGCAGCCGCAGTCGCGGCCGCACGCGCCGTTCGTTCCTGTAACGTCCTTCATCATCGACTCCATAAAACGTCTCTACTGGCAGCTCAGGCGGCCGCGCGGGAGCGGCAACGTGCAATTCTGGGTCTTGCCGTCGTGCGTGATGACGACCTTCGCCGTCGCCGAGCCATCGTAGGTGATGACCTCGCGGCGCGAGGACGTGGTTGGCGAACCGCCCGACAGCGTCACCGTGACGCTCATTGCGCGAATCACGGTGCCCGCCGTGGGATAGGGAAAGGTGGTCGTGCTCGCCGGGACCGGGATCACGACGCCTTTGATTGTGTCGCCCGGGATGCGCTTGGCGGTGAAGGCGCCCTGCCGCGACTTCCCCGTCGTGGATTCAGTGCCCGCCGACGCGCCGTCGATCGTGCGCTTGGTGCTGCCCTTGGCGAGACCGGAAATCGTCTCGCTGCTCGATTCGCTGACGACACTCGTACTACTGTCCCGCCGCGTTACGGTTCCGTTGACGGTCACCGTAGTCGCGACCGTGTTGGTCAGGCTGTCGATCTTCGGCTGAGCCTGCCCCGACGCGGTCGTGTACTTGGAGATTCGCGTCACCGTCAGACCGTTGCGCGTCGTCGAGCAGGTGACGAGCCCTGTTCCGCTCGAGAACGAGCATGAGCTGTCGGCCGGAAAATGTCGAAGGCCGTCGCCGAGGAAGGGCCCGCCGAGTCCACCGCCCATGAACCCGAGACCGAATCCGGGGCCATCGTGACCCATGCCGCCGGGGCCGCCGTGGCCATGGCCGTGCATGTCGAACTCCGGCTCGAATGCGCCCAAACCGGGTGTCGCGTCGAAGCTCGTGTTGAGTTGATCGAACCCGGCCGGCGTCGCCGCGAACGCCGACGCCATGCTGAGCGAAGGTGCACTGGTCGGCGCGCTTGCATCGCGACACGCAGCGATCGCGATCGTCGCGCCGCAGAGCGCGAGCGTGATTCCTCTGTGCATGCAAACATCCGGTTTGAGTCAGATGGACGACACGGCTGCACCGCGTTGCCCCTTACGAGCATCACACGACAGGCCGGCCCCGCAGAGATTTCTTAATGACGCGTCGACCGACCGGCGCGCTCGCAATGGGGCGCGCCGGCGTCGGTCCATCGATGCAATCAGAGCGCCGATGCTTCCGGAAGCCAGTGCGCGAGCCGCGCGCGAAGGTGTCGGAGCGCCTTACCCATCTGCGATTCGACCGTCTTCACGGATATCCCGAGCGTCGCCGCGATCTCGGCATAACGAAGCCCGTGCGTTCGGCTGAGCACGAAGACCTCGCGGCATGCCGGCGGCAGCTCTGCCACCGCCGCGGTGATGGCTTCTCGCAGCTCACCGGCCACGATCACCGAAGCACCAGTTGCGGACACTCCTTCCTCGCGCACGAGCTCGGGCTCGGCGCGGCGCTGCACGTTGGCGTGGCGGATCTGATTCAGCGCCCGGTTCCGCGTGGATCGGACAAGGTATGCCCGAAACGACTCCTGGATCTGCAGCTCGGCGCGGCGCCGCCACAGCTCGAGCATCACTTCTTGCACGACGTCTTCGGCGGCCGCGCGGCTCCGCAGCATGCTCTCGGCCAGCATCACCAGGGGTGCGTAATGGGCCCGAAATACGGCATCGAATGCGGACTGGTCGCCCATCCGCAGGCGCTCCAGCAGCTCACGATCGTCCGGCTGTTCGCGGTCGGCAGACGTCACGGCGAGGGCCAATGCGGCGAGAATTCGGCTATCCCGATCGAGGCCGCTTCCCTATACTCCCGATAGCGAACCATGATCCGTCCTAAGGGTAGCTTGTTCATGTGGTGTCGATAAAGCATGCGCGACGACGCGAGTTCCCAGCCCCGATTCGGCGGTGCGGTGCCGGCGCCCGATTGGGACGCGATCGCCCGGTATCTCGCCGGCGAGAGCCCCTCGGCGGAAGCAACGCGTGTGAACAGCTGGCTGGACACCAACCCGGACGAGCGGGCGTTGCTGGAACGCCTGGACCAATCCCTGGATACTGCTTCCCAGGAGCAAGGCGGAGTCGTCGACGTCGAGGCGGCGCTGGCCAGCGTCCATGCCCGGATGACGGATGCGCTGCCGGGCCAGCCACGTCTCACGTTGGTTCCTGTTAGCGGCGCCGCCAAGCGATCGCGGCGTGGTGTGTTGACGGTGGCGCTGTTGGCCGCCGCGGCTGCCGGCTTCGTCGTCGTGAGCGTTCGCCGTCCGCCTGAGTTGAAGCGGTCGACGACGGTCGCCGCGCGCACCTACGAGACCGCGGTTGGCGAGCGGCGCTCGCTGGTGCTGGACGATGGATCGAAGGTACTGCTTGGTCCGGCCAGCCGACTCGACGTCTCGGCCGGCTACGGCTCCAAGGCACGAGCCGTGGAGCTTCACGGTGACGCCTTCTTTGATGTGCGGCACGATCCGTCGTCGCCGTTCTCGGTGCGGGTTGGCAAGGCTTTGATCGAGGATCTGGGTACGATTTTTACCGTCGAGAGCGACAACGGTGTGGCAGCGAGCGTCGCCGTCGTATCGGGAAGCGTCCGAATACGCGACGCCGGCTCACCGACGTCGGCCGGGGTCGTGCTGGGCGCCGGCGATCGTGGCGCGGTCGATAACGCGGGCACGGCCCGCGCCGATGCCCGGTCGCTCCGCGACGACGATCTCGCGTGGACGGACGGACGTCTCGCCTTCCGAAACGCACCGCTCAGCCGCGTTGCGGGCGAGCTGCGCCGTTGGTACGGCGTCACGCTGCGCATCACGGACAGCTCGCTCGCCGATCGCCACGTCACCGCCTCATTCAACGGCGAGCCGGTGGATCAGGTGCTGAAGGTGATCGCCCTCACGCTCGGCGCACGGGCCGAGCGGCACGGTAATGAAGCCGTGCTGCGCGTCGACAGCGGATCCACAGTGTCCCGCTGATGTCTTCCGGCGCGCGGTGGCGACGCGGGTTGGGCGGAGCGGCGCTCACGCTCGCCGCGGCGCGCGCGCTGCCCGCGCAGGCGCCTGCCTGCGCCGTTCGGCAGGACGATACCACCGCCGCCGAGCGACGGTGGCCTCCGCCGCTCGATCGGACGGTTACGCTTCGCGCGACGGACCTCTCGCTGCGCGATGCACTCGAGCGCGTGGCGGCGCAAGCGAGAATCCGGGTGTCGTACAGCCCGGAGCTTCTGCCGCTCGGCCGTCGCGTGTGCGCGGAGCTCGACAGCGTTCCCGCAGGGCACGTGCTGGCACGGCTCCTCTCCGGAACCGACGCGATGCCCGTGACGGCTGGCGGCGATCAGGTCGTGCTCGCTCCGCGCCCGCGAAATACGGTGCATGCCGAGACGCCGACGGTCGCCCGGTCGGTCGGCATGCTCGATCGCGTCGTGGTGACGGGCAGCGCGACAGGTCTGCCGGCGCGCGAGTCGACGATCGGGGTCGACGTGTTGAGTGGTCGTTCACTCGAGCGCGACAACACCGGCACGGTAGCCGGCGCACTCGACGCCTACGTACCCGGCGTGTGGAGCTGGACGCAGTCGCCGTCGAACCTGCTCAGCTCCTACGCGAGCATTCGCGGAGCCAGCTCGTTCGGGCTCAGCTATCCAAAGATCTACATCGACGGCATCGAGGTGGCGAACCCGCTTCTGCTCAGCCACTTCAACGCGACGTCGATCGACCACATCGAGGTCATTCGCGGCCCACAGGGCTCGGCACTCTACGGCGCGGACGCGATCAGCGGCGTGATCAACATCATCACGCGGCATCAGGGGACGAACGACGACGGGACGCATGCGCAGCTTCGCAGCGTTGCGGGCGTTTCGCAGAGCGCGTTCTCGCGCGGCGTTCTCGCGCAGGAGCACACTCTCGCCCTGGTCAGCGGCTCGAGCACTCGTTCCGCCGACCTGCACGTGCAGGCGGGCAGCATGGGAGCGTTCGTTCCCAACGGATACAGCCGCCAGCTCATGGCCAACGGCGCGGCGCGAGCCGTCGGCGCGCGCGGCACACTGAGCGGCACCGCGCGATTGTACGTCGAGCAGGCGGGCGCGCCGAGCAGTCCGCTGATGTTCTCGCAGTTGGCGAGCGTCGCCGACACGCTGCAAGGGTCCGCGACGGGCGCGACGAAGTCTCCGCAATCGGTCGTCGAGTACACTCTCGGTACGACGGCGACCGTCGTTGGCAACGAACGCTGGACTCACGCGTTCGTCGCCGGCATCGACGGCTATCGGCTGGCCAACGTGCAAACGAGCTACGCGCCGGTTCCGACTCCGGTCGACTCGGCGCTGCGGGCGGCGCAGGGTGGTGCCGACCGCGCCACCATTCGCGCAACGAGCACGATGCGCCTCCGCGCCAACGATCCGACGCGGGCCACGCTCACGTTTTCGGCCGAACATTCGGCTCTGCGCGCACTATCTCCGATGGTGGCGCGGACCAACGCCGACATCGGGCCGGACGCGATGTTCGAGCCCGAAGGTCAGGGCGCGATCTGGCAGAACAGCACGGGCCTGAGCAGTCAACTCAGCGTGGCGTTGCGCGACGCGCTGTACGCCACCGGCGGCGTTCGCGTGGAGCGGGACAGCCGTCTGTCCGCCAACGCGCGCGTCGCGCTGCTTCCCATGCTGGGCCTCGCGACCGTGCGTGACTATGGTCCGCTCAACGTGAAAGTCCGCGCCGCGTATGGCAAAGGCATTCGCCCGCCATCGACGTTGTCGCGATGGCAGGTGCTGAGACCGGGCGAACTGATCACGCGGTCACCGCTCGGTCCGGAAGAGCAATCGGGGACGGAGCTGGGACTCGACCTGTCGCTGCGGCGCGCGCTCACGCTGCAACTCACGCGATTCGATCAGCGCGCGTCGGGACTCATTCAGCAGGTCGCCGTAGCCGCCAACTCCGAGTCGGGCGGGCGTCGCCTGGTATATGCCGCGGAGAACGTCGGCGAGATCTCGAACGCTGGCTGGGAGATCCAGAGTACCGGCGCGTGGTCGAATCTGTCGGTCACCGGCGCGATGGCGTTCGTCGACAGCCGCGTCCGCAAGCGCGCCGCCGAGTATACCGGCGACTTGCTGACGGGCGACCGCATGCTGCAGGTGCCAGCTCGCACCGCGAGCCTCAACGTGGCCTGGAGAGCGCTCGACTGGTCCGCCGCGCTTACCGGGTCCCGGGCGATGGACTGGATCAACTACGATCAGCTCGGCCTGGCCCAGGCCTGGGTGAGCAACAGCTACCCGTTGCGCGACCTGCTCGGCCCACGACGTCTCCGCCAGTACTGGCACCGCTACGATGGCGGCCTTCACCTCGGCGCCACGGCTTCGCGCGATCTCCGCCCCGACCTCTCGCTCGAGATCACCGCCGACAATCTGCTGAACTACCAGCGCGGCGAGCCGGACAACATCACGATCGTGCCCGGACGAACGATCATGACCGGAGTTCGCATTAAGTTTTGACCTCGTGAGCCACACGAGGACTTGATGACTGCGTCCGCGACTCGCGTTCCCTCCGTCGCGCCGTCCGACACGACGCTCCCCTGGATCGAGCACTGGATCGACGGCGCACCCGCGGCCGGGGAGTCGGCACGGTCGGGGGTCGTCTACAATCCGGCTACAGGAAGCGCGGCAGCGCGCGTGAAGTACGGATCGTCGGCTGACGTCGACCGCGCCGTAGAGAGCGCCGCACGCGCCTTTACGACATGGAGCCGCACCGCGCTCGGCAAGCGCGCCACGGTCCTCTTCAAGTTCCGTGAGTTGGTGGAGCGCAATAGCGACGAGCTGGCTCGCTGCATCGTGCGCGAGCACGGGAAGGTCCTGGCCGACGCGCGCGGCGAGGTGCAACGCGGGCTCGAGGTGGTGGAGTTCGCCTGCGGAATCCCGCATCTCATCAAGGGCGAGTTCTCGGAGAACGTGTCGTCGCATGTCGACAGTTATTCGATGCGACAGCCGTTGGGCGTCGTCGCCGGCATTACGCCGTTCAATTTTCCGATCATGGTCCCGATGTGGATGTATCCCATCGCGATCGCGGCTGGAAACGCGTTCATACTCAAGCCGTCGGAAAAGGACCCTTCCGCCTCGATCATGATCGCCGAGCTGTGGCGCGAGGCGGGATTGCCGGCAGGCGTGTTCAACGTGGTAAACGGCGACGTGGCCGCGGTGGATCGGATTCTCGAGCATCCCGGCATCGCCGCCGTGAGCTTCGTGGGCTCAACGCCGATCGCGCGACGCATCTACGAGACGGCGACGAGACACGGCAAGCGCGTGCAGGCCCTTGGCGGGGCGAAGAATCACATGATCGTCCTGCCCGACGCCGACATGGAGCTCGCTGCCGACTCGGCGGTGAATGCCGCGTTCGGTTCGGCGGGCGAGCGCTGCATGGCGATCTCGGTCGCCGTGGCGGTGGGTGACGCCGCCGCCCGCCTCGTGCCGCTCGTCGCCGAGCGCGCGAAGGCGATTCACGTCGGCGACGGACTCGATTCGAAGAGTGACATGGGCCCGCTCGTGACGAGAGACCATCTCGCGCGCGTGCGACAATACGTGGACGACGGTGTCGCTGCCGGCGCGACGCTCGTCGCCGACGGCCGGACGATCGCGCCTGATGCAGCCGGGTTCTACCTCGGACCGTGCGTGTTCGACGACGTGCGTCCCGAGATGAGCATTTATCGCGACGAGATTTTTGGTCCCGTCCTGTCCATCGTGCGCGTCCCTACCTACGACGAAGCCATCTCGCTTGTGAACACGAATCCGTACGCGAACGGGGTCGCGATCTTCACCAACGATGGCGGTGCGGCGCGCCGCTTCCAGAACGAGGTGCAGGTCGGCATGGTGGGGATCAACGTGCCGATCCCGGTGCCGATGGCGTACTACTCGTTCGGCGGCTGGAAGTCGTCGCTGTTCGGCGACGCGCACGTTCACGGCATCGAAGGCGTGAAGTTCTACACGCGCGGCAAGGTCGTGACGGCGCGGTGGCCGGATCCGGGACTGCGAGGGAAGAACCTCGGGTTTCCGACGGTGGGGTGAGGGCGTACCGGTTCATTCACATTTCTATTATGCCGAGATTGATCGCACAGCCGACCGTTGTGGCCGCGGCGGGCAACAAGCCGAAACAGATCGAGGAATACGCCG
>DATJHY010000178.1:0-2925 GCA_035493635.1 Gemmatimonadaceae bacterium
CTGCCGGTAGAACTGGCCGGTCAGGCCGCTGATGAACGCGACGGGAACGAACACGGCGCAGAGGACGAGCGCGATCGCGATGATCGGCCCGCTGACTTCCTCCATGGCGCGATGGCTCGCCTCGAGCGGCGAGAGTCCTTCCTCGATGTGCCGCTCGACGTTCTCGACGACGACGATCGCGTCGTCGACAACGATCCCGATGGCCAGCACCATCCCGAACAACGACAGCGTATTGATCGAGAAGCCCGCCGCGAGCATCACGGCGAACGTTCCGACGATCGAGATCGGCACGGCGGCGAGCGGAATGACCGAGGCGCGCCACGTCTGGAGGAAGAGCACGACGACGATGATCACCATTAGCGTCGCCTCGAGCAGCGTACGCACGACTTCCTTGATCGAGTCGCGCACGAAGATCGTCGGGTCGTAGACCGCCGACCAATCGACTCCCTGCGGGAAGCGCGTTTTGAGCTCGGCCATCTTTGCGCGCACGCCGCTCGATAGCGCGAGCGCGTTCGAGCCGGGTGCCTGGAACACGACGATGGCGACGGCGGACTTGTTGTCGAGCAGCGCGCGGAGGCCGTAGTCGCCGGAATCGAGCTCGAGCCGTGCGACGTCGCGCAGCCGGGTGACCTCGCCGTTCGCGCCCGTTTTCACGATGATGTTGCCGAATTCCGTCTCATCGGTGAGGCGGCCCTTGGCGGTCACCGTGAGCTGATACGCCACGGGCTCCGGCATCGGCTGTCCGCCCACGACGCCCGCCGCCACCTGGAGATTCTGCTCGCGAATCGCCTGCACGACGTCGCTCGCGGAGAGGCCGCGGGCGGCGACCTTGTTGGGATCGAGCCAGACGCGCATCGCGTAGTCGCCGGCGCCGAACACGATCACCTGCCCCGCCCCCGGCAAGCGCGCGAGCTCGTTGCGAACGTTGAGGATCGCGTAATTGCGCAGATACACCGGATCGTACCGACCGTCGGGCGACACGAGGTGCACGACCATGGTGATGTCGGGCGAGCGCTTCTCGGTGGTCACGCCGAGGGCGCGCACTTCCTCCGGTAACCGCGCCAGCGCCTGACTGACGCGGTTCTGCACCTGCACTTGCGCGAGATCGACGTTCGTGCCGATCGCGAAGGTGACGGTGAGATTCAGCACGCCGTCCGCTGTTGCCGACGACGACATGTAGAGCATGTGTTCGACGCCGTTGATCGCATCCTCGAGCGGCGTGCCCACGGTTTGGGCGAGCACGGTCGGATTGGCGCCGGGATACACCGCGCGAACGGAGATGGTCGGCGGCGTGACTTCGGGGTACTCGCTGATCGGCAGCGCCGTGATCGAGATCAACCCGGCGGCGAGGACGACGAGTGACAAGACGACCGCGAACACGGGGCGGTCGATGAAAAACCGCGAGAAGCGCACGTGAGTTTTCCGGAAGAGGTGACTGCCTGACTACTTCAGCGCGATCATGTTGCCGGACTTGGCCGAGACCTTCATTCCCGGACGCACTCGCAGCAGACCGTTGATCACGACGTTGTCGCCCGGCTTGATGCCGGTGTTGATGACCCGCAGCCCGTCTATGAGCCGGCCGACCGTGATCGGTCGGTATTCCACGGTGCTGTCGGGCTTGAGCACGAGCACGAACTTGCGATCCTGATCGGTGCCGATCGCCTGATCCTGCACCATCGTCACTTCGCGCGGTCGTCCTCCGGCCAGCCGGACGCGCGCAAACAAGCCCGGCGCGAACACGCGGTTCGGGTTGGGCAGCACGGCGCGAACGCGAATCGTGCCCGCCGAGCGGTCCACGCGATTGTCGACGAAGTCGACGGTGGCCTGATGCGGGTAGCCCTCTTCATTGGCCAGGCCGACCTGTACGCTCAGCGCGCCGGCGCCGGCGTGGCCGCGCGTGGCGGCCACGTACTTGAGGTACGCCTGCTCGTCGGAATCGAAGTACACATAAATCGGATCGAGAGACACGATCGTCGTGAGCAGCGACGGCGACGGCGGGCCCGATTGGACCAGATTGCCCTCGGTGATCTCGGCGCGGCCGACCCGTCCGGAGATCGGCGCCCGTACCGTGGTCCACTCCAGGTTGAGGCGCGCGTTGTCGAGCGCCGCCTGTGCCGCCCGAACCGCGGCGCCGCTCTCGGCGACGCCGCTGGTGCGGGCGTCGAGCTCCTCGCGGGAGATCGCCTGCGTGGTGACGAGATGTTTGGCCCGTTCGAGCTCCTGCTGGGCAAGCTGTTCGCGCGTCTTCGCTTGCTCGAGCACCGCCTGAGCGCGCGCCACCTCGGCTTGGTATGGGCGCGGATCGATCGTGAGCAGCACGTCGCCACGCCGCACGTTCGCCCCTTCGGGGAACGACACGTGCTGGATGAAGCCCGAGACCCGCGGCCGAACCTCGACCGATTGAACGGCCTCGAAGTGTCCCGTGAACTCGTCCCAATCAGTGACCTGGCGGTCGATGGCCGCGGCAACGGTGACTTCGGGAGTCGGCATGACCTGCTTGGGCTGGCTGCATCCGGTCGCAACCACCACGACCACGACGGCGAACACGGCCCACATGCCCCAACCGATAATTGCGGCGGCGATACTGGTGCTGCGGTGTGTGATGTGTCTCATTTGGAGTGGCTCAGCGAATCAGCGGAACAGTTCGTAGAACGAGAGGGTATGTTACCGGTCGGTAACATCGGGTATGTTACCGACCGGTAACATGCAAGTCAAGCCTTTGAGATCGGGATGCCGAGGGAGGCGCCCGTCATGGTCCAGACAGCTCAGCCATTGCGAGAACGGATTCTTGCCGCTGCCGACGAGCAGTTCCGTCGACACGGAATTCGCGGCATTGGCGTCGAGGCGATCGCCGACGCGGCCGGCACGAACAAGATGACGCTGTACCGCTACTTCGACTCGAAGGACGCGCTCATCGCCGAGTGG
>DATJHY010000179.1:0-28273 GCA_035493635.1 Gemmatimonadaceae bacterium
ACGACCGTCGTGCTCTATGGTGTGTCGAACCTCGTCGCCGTCGTGCACGACGGGTTGGTGCTCATCACCACCGTCGACCGTTCGAGCGATCTGAAGACGTTGATGGACGCCCTGCCGCGCGGCGTCCGAGACCGGGACTAGCGATGCTGTATCTCTACGATGACATGCGCGCGCGCGCGTTCGAGCCGTTCGCGTCGTCACGTCCGATTTCCGAACTGACGGCTGGAATCGCGCTCGTTCGCGAGCGATGGGCGATGGCCCTGGGCGCGGACGGCGACGCGCACTGCCTGGCGGGCGCGCGCCACGAGCACTTCGACGAGTCGTATGCCACCGGTGCGAGTCGGCCGGCACGGGGCACGATTCCCGCCGGGTCAATCATCGCGAACTCGCGCTGCGCCCCTGCCCTTCCACCCAAGGCCATAGCGCTCACTGATTCCCGTTCTGATGCGCAGGCATGGCAGGTTGGTGACCGCATCGGCGCCGTGCGCACCGGCGAGCCAGTCGAGGTGAATGCGTTCGACCAGGGCGCGCTCGCACTGGGCGATCTGCTTCCGCGAACGGCGCGGGTCGAGCGGCTGGACGGTTGGTGGCTGGACGACGTGTGGGACTTCGTCCGCCTGCTGCCCGAGCAGTTGTCCAGCGACATCGCGTCGGTGGCGGAGCGGCAGGCCGCGCACGTGCGCGGCGCCCCACCTCACGTCACGACCATTGGCGGCGATCGCGTCCTGTTACTTGGCGACGCTACGATCGAGCCGCACGTAGTCTTCGACACGTCCAACGGGCCGATTCTCGTCGAGGCCGGCGCGCACGTTCACGCGTTCACGCGCATCAACGGGCCGTGCCGCATCGGGCCCGCCGTGACGATCCTCGGCGGCGACATCAGCGCGTGCTCGATTGGCGAGGTGAGCAAGGTTCGCGGTGAGATGACCAACACGATCATCGTCGGCCATTCGAACAAGGGCCACGACGGATTCGTCGGCCATTCCTACCTCGGTCGTTGGGTGAACCTGGGCGCGGGCACGATCACGAGCAATTTGAAGAACACTTATGGCCCGGTGTCGCTGTGGACGCCGAGCGGGACGCGCGACACGGGGATGCAATTCCTCGGCACGTTGTTCGGTGATCACGTGAAGACCGGCATCGGGCTCAGGCTGACGACGGGGACCGTGCTTGGCGCCGGCGCCAATGTCTACGGCAACATGCCGCCCAAGGTCGTCGCGCCGTTTTCCTGGGGTGACGCGCCTCCCTACGCGAGCTATCGCGCCGATAAGTTTGTGGAGACCGCGGCGCGCATGATGACGCGCCGGCACGTCGAGCTGACGGATCGTGCCCGTCGTCACCTCGAGGCCATGCACGCCGGGCGCTGGACCGTGGACGCGGAGACGAGCCACTCGTGAAGCTGTGGATGCTCGGCAGCGGGAGCAGCGGGAACGCCATTCTCATCGAATGCGACGACTCCCGCATTCTCGTCGACTGCGGGTTCGGGACGCGCACGATCGTGGGGCGGCTCAAGACCATCGGTGTCGCGCCCGAATCGATCGACGCCTGTCTCATCACGCACGAACACAGCGATCACGTGAAGGGCGCGGCCGCGGCGGCCAAGCGCTGGGGCTGGGGCTTGTACGCGACGCACGGCACCGCGCGCGCTTCGGAGCTCGTCGGCGCCAAGGTGCACCGCTTTGTGCCGGGTGAAACGATCGAGTTTCCGCGCATCAGCGTGACCAGCACCGCGACGCCGCACGACGCCAACGAATCAGTCGGATTCGTGGCGACGAGCCGCTCAACGGGCGCGCGTGCCGCGTTGTTCTACGACATCGGCCACGTGAGCGCGGCGATCGCCGCGGCGTGCACGTCGCTCGACATTCTCGTGCTCGAGTCGAACCATGACGACGAGATGCTCCGCACCGGTCCGTATCCGCGCTGGCTGCAGGCCCGCATCTCGTGCAAGACGGGCCACCTGAGCAATCATGATTCCGGCGCGTTCGCGCGTGACGCGGTGACGCGCGCGATGCAGCACGTGGTGCTGGCGCACTTGAGTGAGAATTGCAACACGCCGACGATCGCCCTCGGCGCGATGCGGACGGCGATCGCGCGCACGGCGTTTCGCGGAACCGTGACCGCCGCCAAGCAGGACAGCGTCGTGGGGCCGTTCACGCCTGGCGCGGCGCGCGCCGAACCACCGCTTCAGTACACCCTGCTCTAACGGCGCGCGTTCAAGGCCGAATTCGCCCGGGTACCCGTCCGCTCGGTGGCGGTTGCGGGTATACCCCGGAGGGTCCCGCGGGCGGCCGACCCAGCGGCATGTGAATCACCGGCGGCCGGCCTTGCATCGGAGTATGCCCGCCGAACCGGCTGCCGCCTCGGATGACGACGATCGGCGCGACGTACGGATACGGGTAGTAGTACCCACCGGTCCACACAGTGGGATACTGCGAGTACGGCACGTACGAGATTCCATTGAGCTCCGAGTACGGATTCTCGACGTAGCAGCCAGAGGAATCGCACGTCGGGATTCGATTGGACGGCAGACGCTCGACCGCGGGCGGAGCGGCCACGGGCGGCGCGCTCTGGTACACTCGGACCTCGCCAACCGGTTGCGGCGGCGGCGGCGCGCTGGTGTTGGCCGCGTAGCCCTGCGCGCGCGCCGTGAGCCACGCCTGCACGACCACGGCATCGACCGCGCGCTGCGCCTCGGCCATCTCGGTTTGCGAGACCGACGCGCCGGCGGACGCGCGCGCCGTGGTTGCGGCGAGCGCGTGATGAGCAATCTCCGAACGCACCGACGCTGGCACGGTGCTCGGTAGTCCGGCATCGTGGTAGCGCGTCACCGTGAGGACACGACCCCCGCCGGATTCCACCGTCCGCGCGTCGATCCACTCGCCCGTCGGAAGAATCGCGTAGAGCGTGGACGAGCGGCCGTGGAGGTCGCCGGCGCACGTGTATGCGGATCCGATGTAGAGACGCGAGCCGGAGCTGGCCCATGTCGCCGTTTGCGAGCCGGTGCAGCCGTCCTTCTCGATCGGATGCGGACGCGCGTCAACGACGAGGTGCTCGCGCGATTCGATGGCGCCGTTCGCAATCGTCACGACGTCGACCGACGATGGGCCCGCGGCGGGCGCGACGCAGGTGAGCGTACCGCCCGGCCCCGCGTCGGCCGTTCGCTGCCAGCAGCCGATCCAGGGATACCAGCGAACATCGACCGCGTGCGTGGTCGCGCGCGTAGTTGCGGATGCCCCGGCGGCGGCTTTTTGTGCGGCGGCCGCGCGTGGCGTCGCAAGCGCTGAAGCTGACGCGGAGAGAATCAGAACCGTGAACGCCGCGCGGCGTGCGCGACGGCCCATTTCCGTTCGGTCGATGACCAACATGAGACGCCTCCTGCTCTTGGATGGATAGCGAGCGGTACGGGCGTACGCCAGCGCCGTGTCGCGCCCTGGGCGCGAACGAAAACGGGCCGCCCGAAAAAAGGCGACCCGTTTCGATTCACTGCCTGGAACGGACTAGTACATGCCGCCCATGCCGCCCGGGCCAGCCGGAGCCGCGGGCTTGTCTTCCTTCTTCTCGACGATCAGCGCTTCGGTCGTGAGAAGCAGTCCGGCGATCGACGCCGCGTTCTGCAGCGCGGTACGCGTCACCTTGGTCGGGTCGATGACACCGGCCTGCACGAGATTCTCGTACGTGTCAGTGAGCGCGTTGAAGCCGAACGCATCGTCCTTGGAGGCACGAACCTTCTCGACGACGATCGAGCCTTCGCCGCCCGCATTCTGCACGATCATGCGGATCGGCTCCTCGACGGAACGACGGATGATGTCGACGCCGATCTGCTCGTCGGAATCGGTGAGCTTGAGCGTCTTGAGCACGCGCTGCGCGCGGATGAGCGCCACGCCACCGCCCGGCACGATGCCTTCCTCGGCCGCGGCGCGGGTCGCGTGGAGCGCGTCCTCGACGCGAGCCTTCTTCTCCTTCATCTCGGCCTCGGTGGCCGCGCCGACGTTGATCACCGCGACACCACCGGCGAGCTTCGCCAGACGCTCCTGCAGCTTCTCCTTGTCGTAATCGGAGGTGCTGTTGTCGATCGCGACCCGGATCTCCTTGATGCGGCCCTGGATCTTGTCGTCGGTGCCGGCGCCGTCGATGATCGTCGTGTTGTCCTTGTCGACGACGATGCGCTTGGCGCGACCCAGGTCGTTGATGACCGCGTTCTCGAGCTTGAAGCCGACTTCCTCGCTGATCACCTGACCATTGGTCAGGATCGCGATGTCCTGCAGCATCGCCTTGCGGCGATCACCGAAGCCCGGAGCCTTGACGGCGCACACTTTCAGCGTGCCGCGCAGCTTGTTGACGACCAGCGTGGCGAGCGCCTCACCCTCGACGTCCTCGGCGATGATCAGCAGCGGACGGCCCTGCTGCGCGACCTTCTCGAGCACGGGGAGCAGATCCTTCATCGACGAGACCTTCTTGTCGTGGATGAGGATCAGCGCGTCCTCGAGGACGGCTTCCATCTTCTCCGGATCGCTCACGAAATAGGGCGACACGTAGCCGCGGTCGAACTGCATGCCCTCGACCGTCTCGAGCGTCGTCTCGAGGCCCTTGGCCTCTTCGACGGTGATCACGCCGTCCTTGCCGACCTTGTCGAACGCGTCGGCGATCAGGTCGCCGATCTCCTGATCGTTGTTCGCGGATATCGCTCCGACCTGGGCGATCTCCTTCTTGCCGGCGGTCGGGACGCTGATCTTCTTCAGTTCATCGACGATCGCCGTGACGGCGCGGTCGATGCCGCGCTTGATGGCCATCGGGTTGGCGCCGGCGGTGACGTTCTTGAGGCCTTCGCGGAAGATCGCCTGGGCGAGCACCGTCGCCGTGGTCGTGCCGTCGCCGGCGAGATCCGACGTCTTGGTGGCGACTTCCTTGACCATCTGCGCGCCCATGTTCTCGAGCGGATCAGAGAGCTCGATCTCCTTGGCGACGGTCACACCGTCCTTCGTGACGGTTGGTGCGCCGAACTTCTTGTCGATGACGACATTCCGGCCGCGCGGTCCGAGCGTGACCTTGACCGCTTCGGCCAGCTGATCGACGCCGCGCTTGAGCGCCGCGCGCGCGTCCGTGTTGAAGTGGAGTTCCTTGGCTGCCATATGCGTTCAGTGCCTCTGGTAGATGTGGGTGTGCCGATGGGTTATCCAATCACCGCGAGCACGTCGCTCTCGCGCAGGATCAGGAACTGTTCGTTGTCGATCGTGACTTCAGTGCCGCTGTACTTTCCGTACAGGACCTTGTCGCCGACCTTCACGTCCATCGGGACGCGCTTATCCTTTTCGAACCGGCCGGGGCCGACCGCGACGATCTCGCCCTGCTGGGGCTTTTCCTTCGCCGTGTCGGGGATGTACAAGCCGCCGCGCATCTGTTCCGTCTCCTCGAGAGCTCGGACGACGACGCGGTCGGCCAGCGGGTTGACCTTGACACTGGTCTTGGTGGCCATAGGGTGTGCTCCTCCTTGCTGTGGTACGGTGAGACTGTGTGAGACGACGTCTGGCACTCGCGTAGCGAGAGTGCTAACAGAGTCGAATCTTACGAAGTCCCGGAGCGCACGTCAAGTCCACCGCATTGCGCCGCCTTGGTTCCGCAAACCACTACCGCGCCGATACTTACACCGTTGAAACCAGCGGCCGACTGAGCAGGGTGTGCGCGATCTGAAGGCCTTGGAGCGTCAGATATGGCTCGATCCGATCGAACGTCGTACACAGGCTCGCCATCGTCTCCGCGAAACCGCCCGTCGCAATCACCATGGGCGCCTGGTTTCGCGGCCACGTTCCCTTGATTCGGCGCACGATCCCGTCGATTGCGTCAGCCGCGCCGAACATCACCCCCGCCCGGATGCAGTCCTCGGTGCGCCGGCCAATCACGCTCGTGGGAACCGTGAGTTCCGTCGCGGGCAGCTTGGACGTCCGCCTGGTCAGCGTCTCGGCAGACGTGAGCACGCCCGGCGCGATGACGCCGCCCAGGAAGACGCCATCGGACGTGATGCAGTCGAACGTGATGGCCGTGCCCATGTCCACGACGACCGCATCGTGCTCGTACAGCCGACTCGCGGCCAACGTGTTGATGATGCGATCCGCGCCCACCGTCAGCGGCTCATCGACGTCGAGGGTGATCGGGAGCTTGGCGTTTGCATCGACGATGAGCGGCTGTCCCACCTGGAAATACCGCGTGCAGGCTTCGCTCAGGGGCCCCGTGACGCGAGGTACGACCGAGCCGATCGCGACACTTTCCACCATGTCCGTCGAGAAGTCGCTGGCCGTGAGGAGCGACCGAATCAGCACCCCGAGTTCGTCCGGCGTTCGCGCCACGTCGGTCATCACCCGCCAATGGCCGCGCAGTTCGGACTCGCTGAACAACCCGATCGACAGCTCCGTGTTGCCGACGTCAAAGACGAGGATCACCGCTCCTCCTTGAAGACGAGAGAGCCCGTACGCGCCTGAATCAGACCGGTCGACGTCTCGACGAGCAGCGCGCCCCGGTCGTCGATCCCGAGCACGCGCCCCACCGCTGGCTCGATACACTGCCGCCCAGCGCCGAGGTCTCGCGCCGCGAACGCCGAACGCTCCGCCGAGTCGAGCGGCCCGACCCGCGCGGCTGACGCCCGCAGCTGCGGCATGACATCGCGCAACACCTCGATCCGCGAAGTGCCGTCGCGGAGCCAGGCCGCGTCGGCTTCGCCCGGTGGCCGTCGAACATTGATGCCTACGCCGATCGCGATCCAGTCCAGCGCCCCATCCCGCCACCGCGCCTCGACGAGGACGCCACCGAGTTTTCGATTTCCGACGTAGAGATCATTTGGCCATTTGAGCTGGACGGGCGAGTCGCTGAACGAATCGAGCACCGGCGCGAGCGCAATGCCGACGCGAACTGACAGAACCTCGAGCGCCGCTGCGTCGCGCGGACGTTCGATGAGCGTCAGCCAGACGCCGGCGCCCGGCTCGGACGTCCACGTGCGCCCGAACCGCCCGCGGCCGGCGGTCTGCGCGGAGGCCAGCACGAGTGTCCCGTCCGCGGCGCCTCGCGCCGCGAGCGTGTGCGCGACATCGAGCGTCGACGTGACCGAATCGAACAGCGCGACGCCAGGCAGGCCGAGGCACTCGGCGAGCCCGTCGGCGCTCCAGTCATCATAGAGCGCGAGCGGCGCCGCGGACGTGTCAGCGGAGGGCGACAAGGGCGAGCACGATCAGGCCGACGATGATCCGATAGGCGGCGAACACGCCGTAGCTCCTCCGAACCACGAAACGCAACAGCACCGCGATCGCGAGCCAGCCGCTGATCGCCGAGGCCAGCACGCCGACGAGCATCGGCGTGTTGAGCCCCTCCGTCCTGAGCACCTCGGGCACCTTGAGCACGGCGGCCGCCGCGATGATCGGCATGCTCATGAGAAAACTGAATACCGCCGCGCCTTCGCGTGTCAGGCCGAGCGCGCGCCCCGCGGTGATCGTCGATCCGGACCGCGAAACGCCCGGCACGATCGCGAACATCTGCGCCAGCCCGACACCCAGCGCATCGGTCCAGCGCATGGATTCGAGCGTCCGTGTCCGCGCCGCCACGCGATCGACCCACCACAAGACGACGCCCATGAGCATGAGGACCACCGCGATCAACCGCGGATCGCGAAAGGTCGTCTCGGCGTATTTCTCCAGGGCGAGCCCCGCGATCGCACCGGGAATGGTCGCGATGATCAGATACACGACCCGGCGCTCCTCCTCTGTTTCCACACGTCGGCGCGCGACGATCTGAACCGCGGCGCGAATCAATGACGCCCACTGCGCGCGGAAGAACCAGAGCACGGCGAGCAGCGTTCCGAAGTGCAGCGCAACGTCGAAGCTGAGACCGGGATCCGGCCAATGAAACAACCACGGCGCCAGCGTCAGGTGCGCGGAGCTGCTCACGGGCAGGAACTCGGAGAGCCCTTGGAGCAGACCGAGCACCAAAGCCTGGAAGGTGGTCACGCACCCACCGTCCGCGCCTGCACCCGCGTGCTGTCGCTCGGCGTCCGGCGCTCGATCGTCGACGGCTGCGCCAACGTATACTCGTAGAACGCCTCGTAGTCGCCCACGATCGACGCGAGCGAGAATCGTTCGCGTGCATCGCGCGCCGCGATGCTGCTCATGACGCGCCACCGATCGCGATCGCGGAGGATCGCCAGCGCCGCGTCCGACATTCCGTCGACGTCCCCCGGCGCCAGGAGCGCGCCGGTCTCGCCGTCACGAACGACCTCCGGCAGGCCGCCGGCGGCGCATCCGATAACCGGAACGCCAGACGCCAGCGCCTCGAGCGCGCTGAGGCCAAACGATTCCTTGTCGGACGGAAGGAGAAAGAGATCGGCGCCCGCAAGGAGCGGCGCCACCGTGTCGATCTTGCCGAGGAAGAACACCTTGTCCTCGAGCTCGAGGCGCGCGGCTTCGGCCTCGGCGTCGACGCGATCGGGCCCGTCACCGACCATGATGAGGACCGCCGGCATTTCGCGGGCGACGCGCGCGAAGACGCCGACCACGTCGCGCACGCGCTTGACCGGCCGAAAGTTCGAGATGTGCATCAGCACGCGCGTGTCGGACGAAACCTGCCCGTCGAGGATGGACGTATAGCGCGAACGGTCGTAGACCTCGGGGTCGATGAAGTTGGGGATGACCTCGATGCGGCACGCGGTGCAGCCGAACGTGGTCAACGTTTCCGTTTGCAGATAGCGCGAGACGGCGGTGAGTCCGTCGGACTTCTCGATCGAGAACTTGGTGATGGGGCGGAAGGACGGGTCCTGTCCGACGATCGTGATGTCCGTGCCGTGCAGCGTCGTGACGACACGAATGTCGGGCCGCGCGGTGCGCAACATTTCCTTGGCGATCCATGCGCTCGTCGCATGCGGAATCGCGTAGTGGCAATGCAGAAGGTCGAGATCGTGGGCCAGCGTCACCTCGTGCATCCGAACGGCGAGCGCGAGGTCGTAGGGCGGATACTCGAACAACGGGTATCGGCCGACGTCCACCTCGTGGAAGTAGATCCCCGGCGTGAATGCGGGAAGGCGGAACGGCTGCTTGTACGTGATGAAGTGCACTTCGTGACCGCGCTTGGCGAGCGCGATTCCCAGCTCCGTCGCCACGGCGCCGGATCCGCCGTACGTCGGATAGCAGGTAATTCCGATCTTCACGCGCCGGTCCTCGAGAGCTGTGCGCCGGCAGCCCACTGGCTCACCACGGTGCGCCAGTCGGCGGCAAGCGGATCGAGCACCGTCACGGCCTGGGCCGGAAGCTGGTGCCGAAACCACGTGCGCTGGCGCTTGGCGTATTGGCGGGTGTGCACCAGAATCATCTCGCGTGCCTGTGCGCGCGTGATCTCGCCGCGCGCCAGGCGGCGCATCGCGTCGTATCCGGTCGACTTCCAGGCCGGCGCGGTCGCCGGAACAGTCTGCATGAGTCGATGTACCTCGTCGAGCCAACCGTAGTCGAACATGGCGTCGATTCGCGCGTCGATGCGCTGCGCGAGAGACGGTCCAGGATCCACCACAAGATAGCGCGCACGCCAACGGGATGACCGCGCGCCGTCGCGGTGCAGCTCGCTCATCCGCCGGCCGGTGAGCAGTGCGATCTCGATGGATCGCAGCAATTGCGTGCGGCCAAGGTGCGCGCGCGCCGGATCGAGCTCGGTCGCCCACCGTCGAAGCTCGGCGAGATCGACCTGGCTCAGTGCCTGCGCGAGCGCATCGCGCTTCGCGGGTTCGAGCAAGGGCTCTTCGAACAACCCATCGAACAGCGCGCGGAGATACAGCCCTGTCCCCCCCACGATCAGAGGCCGTCGTCCACTGCCCAACGCGCGATCGAGCCATGCATCGGCCGCCCCGGCCCATGCCGCTGCGGAGTAGCGGGTCGTGGGCTCGACGACATCGATACCTTCGTGCGGCACGTGCCGCTGTTCGTCTGGCGTCGGCTTGACCGTGCCGATGTCGAAGCCGCGGTAGATCTGCCGCGAATCCGCGCTGATGATCGTCGTTGGCGCCTGTTCGGCGAGCCACATCGCGACCGCGCTCTTCCCGGCGGCGGTGGCACCGCAGATGACGAGCAGCTCATCGCCGGCCGAATCGACGCTCAATCTCCTCCCAGGTGAGCTGAACGATCGTGGCCCGGCCGTGCACGTCGTGCGCGGGCAGTGTCGTGTCGCGCAACGCGACGAACAGCGCGCGCATTTCCTCCACGGACAGCGCTTCACCGGCCTTGATCGCCGCCTTGCAGGCGACGGTCGCGGCGAGTCGTTCGTGGCGCGCGTGGACACCGGCTTCACGATCGCCGGTGAGCGTCGCGAGCGTTTCGCGCAGGCAGCGCTCGGCATCGAAGCGCGGGTGCGGCATCGGCACGGCGCGAACGAGAAGCGTGTGACCGCCAAAGCTCTCGACGTCGAAGCCGAGCCGCTCGAACAGCTCGCGGTTCCGGTCGAACGCCTCGGCCTCGGCGGGACCAAGGTGTAGCGTGAGGGGAAACAGCAGTCGTTGGCCGCTCGCGACGCCATGTTCGAGATCGCGCATGAACGCCTCGTACAATACGCGCTCGTGCGCCGAATGCTGGTCGATGAGCACCACGCCCTGTTCGTGCTCGAACGCGATGTACGCGCGGTGCCATTGCTGCAGCGCCGGAATCTCCATCGACACGTCTGACGTCGCAGCGGCGCGAGCAGGCTGTGTTCCCTCGACCGGCAAGGCCTCATCGGCACCGGGCTCCCACCCCGTGTCTCGCGCCTTCTCGAACAGCCCGTCGGTCGCCGAGGCGGCGTGATGGAGCGCCTCGAGACCCGGCGGCGCGGCGGCTGGCACGGCTGGCGGCGCGAACGTCCAGCCACGGGCGAAAGTCGCGCCGGCCTCGAACGTGCCAAGCGCGCGGCGAACCGCCGTCTCGAGAACGCGCTCCACTTGCCAGCGATCGCGGAATCGGACCTCGGCCTTTGCGGGGTGGACGTTGACGTCGACCATGTCGGCGGCGACGACCACATCGAGAAACAGCGTGGGGCGTACACCGGCGGGAATAGTCGATTTGTACGCCGCTTCGGCGGCGCGCACGAGGCCCGGGTCGCGCACGGCGCGGCCGTTCACCGACACGAACACGCGGCGCGTCCCCGTCCCCACATCCGCTGGACGTTCGACGAGGCCGGCCACGTGGGTCGTTCCGCTGACGTCGTCCACCTCGAGCAGCCGGCCCGCGACGCTCGAGCCATAGACCGCCGCGAGGCGCTCACGAAGCGAGTTTGTCGCCGGCAGCACGAGCGCGGGCTTTCCATCGTGCGACAGCGACACGCGGACATCACGCCGCGTGAGCGCCATGGAGCCGATCACGTCGAGAATCGCGCGCCACTCCGAGCGCGCGCCGCGCAGAAACTTGAGTCGCGCCGGCGCGTTGTAGAACAGCCGCGCCACGCGCACCGTCGTGCCCCGGCGGCGCGCGACGGCGCCGGACTCGATGACCGCGCCGCCGGCAGCCCGCACGAACGTACCCGCACCGTCCTCGGACGCGGTCTCCAGCTCGAGCTGCGACACCGAGCAGATCGCGGCGAGCGCTTCACCGCGGAAGCCAAAGCTCCGTACGCCGACGAGATCCTGCGCGCGACGGATCTTGGACGTCGCGTGGCGCTCGAGCGAAAGCAGCGCGTCGTCGTACGACATGCCGCAGCCATCGTCGCTGACACGAATCAGTTGCCGGCCGCCATCGTCAACGACAACATCGATCGACGTGGCGCCAGCGTCGAGTGCGTTCTCGACCAGCTCCTTCACCACCGACGACGGACGCTCGACCACCTCGCCGGCGGCGATCTGGTCGGCGACGTCGCTCGGCAGAACAACGATGCGTTGAACGGATGCAACGGGCACCGCGCAAAGCTACCGGTCGGGTGCGCGCCCGGTCAATCGGACGGAACGGCGCGCTGCGAGAGGGCGCGAGGGCGCGATCAGTCGCCCGCGATTTGCGCCGCGTCGCGTGCGTCGAGCGAGATCAGCGCGGTGCTCTCGATCCAACCCTCGCGGCCGTCATCGAGCCGGACGCGTGTCCAGGCGCCCTGGCGCCCGGTCGCGCGCACGACTTCGCCGACGATCGCGGTCGCGCCGCGATCGCCACCGATCTGCGGGTCGGTGTTCAGCGAAGCGGTATGGCGCATCACGGCCAGATTGCGGCCAGCCAACCGGTCGGACAACGCGAAGCCCGCCACGATCAGCAGGACCGACACCGCCGCCGCACTGGCGAGCGCTCCGCGGCGCACGGACCGCCGCCGGACCAATCGATACGCCGTCGCGCCCCACACGATACACCAGAGCAGCGCCGCGACGTCGAATACGAGCGATGCCGGAATCGGCGGTACCCAGCCACTCGCGTTCCAGGGGAGCGAATGCACCAACTCCACACGTTCGCGCATGTCGGCGGCGAGCGGCTCGAGGCGAAGCGCGCGTTGCCATGCCGCGACGCTTCGCGCCGTGTCCGCGGCCGCCCACGACGCCGTACCGAGATTCGCCCAGGCGTCGGCCGCTCGGGGCTCAGCGGTCGCCGCGGCGATGAACGACTCGCGCGCCGCCACGAAATTGTGCGCCTGATAGGCCGTCACACCCTGGTCGAAGAGACTGCGCGCGTCGACGGCGGTGAGTGCGTGCGCTGCCGCGATTCCGAGAAAGAGGAGCGACAGCATGCTGGTCCCGCGCGCGGCGAGCTGGGCTCGCGAGAGCGACTCTTCGTCGATCGCGCGGTAGAGCTTCATCGAGCGCTCCGCCGCGTCAGCGGGCAACACGCCGTGCGCCGAGAACGCCGCTTCGTCGAGCTCGCGCAGGAAGTGCTCGGCCTCGAGGGCGACCTCGGCCGACACACCGCGCCGTCGCAGAGCGCGCGCCAGTCCGCCGGCGCGCGTGAAGCTTTCCGCCTCGAGCCCGAGTCGCTCGGCGAGCGCACCGGTGAACGCGCGGCGGACTTCGACGCCGTCGCGCGAGCGCGCGGCGCTCTTGACCACGGAGCCCAGGCGGTTTGCGCGGCTCGGTCCGCGTTGCGGCGCCACGGGACGGCGCTTCCGGCCGCGGAGCGACAGCGCGGGCACTGGAACGAGGGCCAGCAGAATCCAGAACCCGGGATGCTCGTGCAGTGGTGGCTGCGCCGCGCCGCGATACCGCGTGCGGAGCGGCAGGAGCGTTTCGGTTCGAGCGGTATCCGCTGATGCGAGTGTGCCCGGACCGACGCGCACGCGTGTTGCCGCGGTCGACGCGACCTCGTACCGCCGCGCATCAGGGTCGAAATACCCGTAGCGGATCGGAGGCAGATCGAGCTCGCCCGCGATACGTGGCGTGAGCACCCAATCGAATTCCTTGTCGCCGGAGATCCGTCGCGCGATCGTATCGACGTTCACGCGTTCGTCGCCTTTCACCAGCGTGGCCCACGGCACACCGACGGTCGGCCGCGGAAAGAGCTTCACGTTCCCCGTGCCGGACACGCGAACCGTGAGCAGCATTGGGTCGCCGACGCGTGACGCGCTGGTGTCGAGTTTTGACGACAGGCGAACGCGGCCGACGGCGCCGCCGTACTCGGGCGGACGTCCGGCAAGCGGTGGTTCGACGGCGATGATGATCGTGCTGTCCGTTTGCAGCTCGTGTGTCTCTTCACGACTGAAAAAGCTCGACGAGAGGGGCAGCGAATACACGAGCTGCGCCGGCGGAATGGCGAATCGGCCCGGCATGAGCGGGAACAGCGCGCGCTGGTAGACGAGCGCATCGAAGCAGTTCGACCCGCCATCGTGCCGCGGCGGCACGTTCCGCGATGGCAGGTCGTACGCGAGCATGGACTGCATGTCCGGCGGGAAGAACGTCGGGTTCCGCCGCAGGCGGTCGCGCACGACACCGTTCACGAACACCGCCACCTCGTAATTCGCCTGCTGGCCCACGAACACGGTTTCCGGCAGCGTGAGCGCGCGGAACTTCACCTCGAGACTGGTATCCACCCGCGCGCGCGCGACGACGATGGGCACGTTCGACCGCGGATTCATCGGCCGAACGGCGATCTGCATCAAGCGCGAACGCGCGCTGGCCGTGCCGAGGCTGGCCTCGAACGGCGGAATCGAAAATGTCCCGAGGTGGTCCGTGGTGAGCACGTACTTGTACTCCGCCGTCACCGAACCCTGGCCACGAGGATCGTACCGCAGATGCGGAGTCGGCGACGACCGCAGTAAATCGAACGGCGCGAACGAGGGTGCCCGAATCTCCGGCGGGACTCGACCGGACGCGCTCGCCGCGACACTGATCTCGATCGCGTCGCACGCCGCCGCCGAATCCGGCGCGTGCGCCACGATCGATAGCTGCGCGATGACAACCAGGGCCCCGATCACCAGTCCTTGCCTCCCGGCGGCGGCTCGACGCGGTTCTGCTTCTGCTTCTTCGACTGCACGTCACGCTCCTCGCGTGCGGCGCTCCCCAGCAGTTGCTCGGCCTGCTGCTGGCCGAGTCCACCCTGCGGCTGCGGCGACTGTCCCTGCGGCGGCTGACTCGAGCTTCCGCCGCCACCACCACCGCCACCGCCGCCGCCACCACCCCCGCTCTTCTTCTTCCGCAGCGCGAGCTCGTAATTCCATTTCGCGTCCATGTCCGACGGTCGCATGAGCAGCGCTTTCTTATACACGGCGAGGGTCGAGTCCAGCTCCGAGGCGCCCTCGTCACCAGGGGCGGCGAGACCCGGCTTTAGGTGCGCGAGCCCGAGGTTGAACAGCGCCCGGAACCGAACCTCGTCCTTCTTGCTGTCGGTCAGCCTGCCAAGTGCCTCGGCCGCCGATGCGTTCGAGTCAGCCGAAACGAGCGCCGTTCCGAAATCATACAGGGTTTCAGGCGTTCTGTCGCCGGCCGTGATCGCATCCCTATAGAGAGCCGCCGACCGGGCGAACTGTCCACGATGGTACGCGTCGGCGGCCGACTTCGTGCGCGAGATGCGCGCGCAGCCGTTGACGAACAGCGCGAGCACGATCGTCGCGGCCGCGGCGGTTTGCGCGGCCGAACGCTGCGGACGACGACCGCGTCGCTCGATCAGCGCCGTGTCGAGCAACAGGAGCAGGAACGCGGGAAAGAGGAACCACTGATAGCGCGGCGTTTTCGTCTCGCCGCCAAGGCTGGCGCGCGCTTGTGTGCGCAATGTGGCGAGTGCCGCCTTGACGCGTGCGGCCTTGTCGGTGGCTTCCGCGGGAATGAACGTGCCGCCAGCCCCGTCGGCGGCCGCCTTGAGCAGCTCGGGATGGTATGCCGTCACGACCGTGTTCCCGTTCTCGTCCTTCTTGAGGCTCGTCGAGCCATCTGGATTCTTGATCGGAATCGTGGCGCCCGCCGTCGTGCCGAAGCCCACCGTCACCAGGCTGATGCCCTTTTGTCCGGCGTTCTTGGCCTCGGTGACGATGTCCTCCGTGGGCTCGAACGCCTCGCCGTCACTCATGACCACGAGCGCCCGATCGGCTCCGCTGTTCGTCACGGTGAGCAGGTCCACGCCCTGGCGAATCGTTCGAGCGAGCGAGCTGCCGGCCTGCCCCACGACAGACGGATCGAGATTGTCGAGGAAGAGATCGAGCGCGCCTTCGTCGACGGTCAGCGGTGAGAGCACGTAGCTGCGTCCGGCGAACGCCAGCACGCCCATGCGATCGCCCGGCGACGCCGCGCGAAGCCGCCGCACCTCTTCCTTCATTCGCTCGAGGCGGCTCGGCCGTTCGTCCTGCGCCATCATCGAGAGCGACGCATCGAGGGCGAGCACCATGTCGATGCCGCGTGAGCGGACGATGTTGCGTTCGTCACCCCAGCGTGGGCCGGCCACGGCGATGCCGACCAGACCGCTGGCGAGCCCGAGTCGCAGCATGCGCCATCCCGGGGACGCGAGCGCCGACGGCGGGAGAAGCCGAGCCACGACTTCCATGTTGCCCAGCCGCTCGAGTCGGATGCGGCGCTGGCGCGCAGCGTGCCTGATCACGAGCACGGCGAGCAGCGGCAGCAACACCGCGAGCGCAAGCAGATATGGATAGTCGAATACAATGTCTCTGATCACGGCAGCGGTCCTCGGCGTGCGGCGAGCAGGAGCTCGGCGACGAGCGTCAGCGCGGCCAGATACAGCGGCCATCGAAAAAGCTCGGTGTAGCGGACGTATGATCGAGTGCGTACCGGCTCGCGCTCGAGCTGGTTGATCTCCTGATAGATGCGTTGCAGCGCGGCGGCGTCGCGGGCGCGGAAGTAGCGGCCGCCCGTCATTTTGGCGATGTCGCTCAGCAGCGGCTCGTCGATGCGCACGAGCCTGTTCTCGTAGCGAAGACCGAACAGTCCGCGCCCGACCGGAACGGGCGCCATGCCCTCGGTGCCCACACCGATCGTATAGATCTTGATCCCGAACACGCCGGCAGCCTTCGCGGCCGTGCGCGGATCGATCGCGCCGCGATTGTTCTCGCCGTCCGTGAGCACGATCATCACCCGCGAGCGGCCCGGCGCGTCGCGCAGGCGGTTGGCCGCGGTGGCGATCGCCGTGCCGATGGCCGTGCCGTCCTCGAGTTGGCCGGCGGCCAGGTTGTCGACCGCGGCATTCACTACGGGATAGTCGGTCGTGAGAGGAACCTGCGTCAGCGCCTCGGCGGCGAACGCGACGACGCCGATGCGGTCGCTTGTGCGCGCGTTGATGAAGCGCTTCACCACGTCCTTCGCCACCTCGAGCCGGTTCTGCGGCTGAAAATCCTGCGCGAGCATCGAGCTCGAGAGGTCGATGGCGAGCACGATGTTGATGCCCTCGCTCGTCACGTCTTCGGCGTGCGCGCCGGTTCGCGGTCGCGAGAGAGCGACGATCGTCGAGGCGAGCAGGAGATTGCGAAACAGGAACAGGAGCAGCGTGGTCGCGCGTCCGGCGCGGGGACCAGACGCCAGGACGCTCACGCGTGAGAACACGATTGCCGGCGGTCGCCGCCGGCGGCGAACGATCCACCAGATTGGCAACGCCACCAGGAGCGCCAGCACCCAGGGCGACGCGAACTGGATCGAGTCGAGCCAGCTCACGCGGCGGTCTCCTGCGGTGCGGGCACCGGCATGGATGACTGATGCTCGAGGGCGACGATCGCGCGCGCTTCGCGCCCGAGCTCACGAGCACGCTCGCCGCTCACCGGACGCCGCGCGAACTTGATCAAATCCGCTTCGGTGAGAAGCCTCGTCAGCCGGTCCTGCGGAACGTGCGGCAGATCGCGCACGCTCCGCTGAAGCTCGGTGCTGGTGAGCGAGAGCATCGCCTCCGCGTATCGCGCCGCCAGATAGTCGCGCAGCACTTCGATCATCAGCGTGACGTATCGTCCGCGCTCGCCCGCGTCGAGCAGGCCGAGCGCCTCGATGCGCTGGAACTCCGCTTCGGCCCGCCCAAACGGGTCGACGACCACGCCCGCCGGCGGAGTCTTTCGCCGGTGCAGCCACCACCACAGCAAGAGCCCGATCGCAATGACCGCCGCGGCGATCAGCGCCCACAGCCACCAGGGAATGGCGCTCAGCTCGATCAGCGGTCGCGGCGGTTTCGGGATTCGCTTGGTGCTGTCGGCCGGCAGCACGCTCCTCACGAACACCGATTCGCCGACGATCGAGACTCGCCGCACGACGCCGTCGTAGCGCACGAGCACGTCCTCGAGCCGGATCGGCTGCTCGCCGATGTCCCAGGCGGCGACGCGGTAGTCACCGTATTGCTCGGTCACGCTGGTGTCGGCACTCGTCCGCACCTGCACCGGATCGAGCGACTGCACGGCGGCGGTCGTGTCCAAGGCGCGCGGGAACTCGATCGCCGCGCCGGCCGGCGCGCGAACACCGATCGTAACGCGGAACGGATCGCCCACGCGGACGCTGTCGGGCGCGATCGTCACTCCCGCTTTGACCTGAAACGCCGGCTGCGCGCGGGACTGCGCGGCGGCGGTGCTGCCGGCGAGCGACAGCGCAATGCCCGCGCTCCGGGCGAGCCAGGCCGTCCTGCGGCGCGTCATGTGCGAATCCTCGTCTCGCGCGCGCGGAAGAAGCGCAGCAGCGGCTCCATGATGCCCCTGTCCGTCTTGACCGGGATTTCGTCGATCGCCAGGCGGCGCAACAGATGGCGCCGACGGTCGGCTTCGAAGGAAACCTCGCGGTCGAACCGCTCGCGCACCGCGGGGTTGCTCGTGTCGACGTCGAGCGCCTGACCACTTTCCGGATCGACCAGGCGCACCAGCCCGATGTCGGGAAGGAGCCGTTCGCTCGGGTCTTCGACCGTGACGGCGACGACGTCGTGACGCTGCGCGAGCAGCTTGAGTGGCCGCTCGATGTCCTCACCCAGGAAGTCTGATACGAGAAAGATGATGGCTTTGTGAGCGAGCATCTTGTTGAGGTACTCGGTGGCGCCGCCGATGTTGGTCGCTCGGCCCGCGGGCTCGAACGCCATGATGTCGCGGATCAAACGGAGCGCGTGCCGGCGCCCTTTCCGCGGCGGCACGACGTGCTCGACGCGATCCGTGAACATGAGCCCACCCACGCGGTCGTTGTTCCGGATCGCCGACATCGCCAGCACCGCCGCGAGCTCGGAGGCCACCTCACTCTTGAAACGGCGCCGAGTGCCGAATCGCTCCGACCCCGACACATCGACCGCGAGCATCACCGTGAGCTCACGCTCCTCGATGTAGCGTTTGACGTACGGCCGCTGCATGCGCGCCGTGACGTTCCAGTCGATGCTGCGCACCTCGTCGCCGGGCTGGTATTCGCGCACCTCGGCGAACTCCATCCCCTGCCCCTTGAACACCGAGCGGTACTCGCCGGTGAAGAGAGAGTTCACCAGCCCGCGCGTGCGAAGCTCCAGCAGCTTGACCTGGCGCAGCACCTCCGGCGGCACGGCGGCCGTCGGATGCGTCGCGACCGCGGTCGGCCGTGGCTGTTCGTCTCGCCGGTCGACGCCGGCGGCGCGCCGCTTCCGTCGGAACAACCCGATCACGGGCTTTCGATCTTGGTCAGCACGCGCTCCACGATCTGGTCGCTCGTCACGTCCTCGGCTTCCGCCTCGTAAGTCGTGAGCACGCGGTGACGGAGCACGTCGGGCGCGATGGCCTTGACGTCGTCGGGCGTGACGAAGGCCCGCCCGCGCAGGAACGCGTGCGCGCGCGATGCTTGCGCCAGCGCGATCGTCGCGCGCGGGCTGGCGCCGAACTCGATGAGCGGAACCAGATCGACCAGCCCTGCCGCCGCCGGCTCGCGCGTGGCGTGCACGATGTCGACGATGTAGTCCATGATGCGGTCGTCCATATACAGCTCGGAGATCCGGTGCCGCGCCTCGAGGATCTGCGTCGGCTGGGCGACCGCGTCCACATCGATCGGGTCGCCGCCGGCCATCCGGCGCATGATCTCCTTCTCCTCGTCACGCGACGGATACCCGACACGCAGCTTCAGCATGAACCGGTCGACCTGCGCTTCGGGCAGCGGATACGTGCCCTCCTGCTCGATCGGATTCTGCGTGGCCAGTACGAGAAACGGCTCCTCGAGCTTGAACGTCGTGCCGCCGATCGTGACCTGCTTCTCCTGCATCGCCTCGAGCAGCGCAGCTTGAACCTTGGCGGGCGCGCGGTTGATCTCGTCGGCCAGGATGATGTTCGCGAAGATCGGCCCGCGCTTGACGGAGAACTGCCCGGTGGACTGATCGTACACTTGCGTGCCCACCACGTCGGCTGGCAGCAGATCGGGCGTGAACTGGATCCGGTGAAACGTGGTGTCGATCGTCTCGGCGAGTGTGCGGACCGTGAGGGTCTTTGCGAGTCCAGGCACGCCCTCGAGCAGCACATGGCCGCCCGTGAGAAGGCTGATGAGCAGTCGATCGACCATGTAGTCCTGGCCGACGACGCGGCGTGCGACCTGTCGAGCGACCTCTTGGACGAGGCGTGAATCCGCCGCGGTGGAAACCTGTGTGGCCACGGTTGTCAGTGTCTGGGGTCGGAATGGAACAGTGTTGCGGCGTTGCGTGTTGCAATGTGAGGACCGCTGAGCCAGCCTGTCTTCGCCTCCTACACCCGCGCACCGGGCGAGTGCCGGCCGCGGTCACTCATCAAAGACGCCGAGAGCCTGCAATGCGGCACGTTCCCGCGGCGTGAGGGAGCGGGTCTGCCCCGTGGGAAGCGCCCCGAGCTCGACCGGCCCAAACCGGGTACGCACCAGCCGCTCCACGCCGAGACCGATCGCCGAGCACAGGCGCCTCACCTCGCGCTTTCGTCCTTCGGTGATGGTCACCTCGAACTCCCAGCGGTCGCGCCCGAGCCTGCGCGCTTCGACTCGTTTCGGATGGACCGGGCCGTCGTCGAGCGTCACCCCCTGCCGCGCGATTCGCGCCGCCTGGTCGCCCTTTCCCGTCACCGTCGCGACGTACGTGCGCTCCACTTCGCTTCGCGGGTGCGATAGTCGGTTCGCGGCCGCTCCGTCGGTTGTGAGGAGGAGCACGCCTTCGGTGAGATAGTCGAGCCGCCCAACGTAGGTGAGTCCCGGCGTGTCCGGCACGAGGTCGAACACCGTGGGACGGCCGTCGGGATCGGATCGCGTCGTCATGACGCCGGATGGCTTGTTGAGCACGACCCACTGCGCGCTCCGCGGCGCGCCAACCGTCTCGCCGTCGACGACGATCTCGTCGCGGGTGGGATCCACCACCTGGCCGGTGTGCGCCACTTCACCGTTCACGCGCACGCGACCGGCGGTAATGAGCGCTTCCGCCTTGCGCCTCGACGCGACTCCGGCGCGCGCCAGGGCGCGTTGGATTCGCATCGTGCTCGACATCACTCGTCCGGCGTGGCCGCGACCGGCTCCGGCTCGGGGCGTGCGGCGCGCAGCGCGATTGCCAACTCGTCGGCGCGCGGCAGCTCGTCGAGATGTCGCAGCGCGAAGTACTCGAGGAACACTGGCGTGGTGCCATACAGCAGCGGACGTCCGAGACCCTCACCTCGACCGACCACGTCGATCAATCCGCGCTCGTGCAAGGACTTCAATACGCTGCCTACCGCGACGCCTCGAATTTCCTCGATCTCGGCGCGGCCGATCGGCTGGCGATAGGCGATGATCGCCAGCGTCTCGAGCGCGGCCCCGGAGAGTCGCGCCGGACGCGCCGCCAACTGCGCGCGCTCGATCGCTTCCGTGTATTCGGCGCGGGTCAGCACCTGCCAGCCGCCTGCGATCTCGACAAGCTCCACGCCGTGTCCATCGACGTCGTAGTGTTCGCGCAACTCGTCGAGCGCTGCCTGCAGCTCGGCCGGCGAGGCGTCGGGTTCGAGCGCCGCGAGCTCGTCCGTCGCGATCGGGCGCGCGCTCGCGAACAACGCGGCCTCAAGCAGCTTCGCTAGCGGCGTCACGCGTGATCTCCACGTCGGCGAATGGTTTGACCTGCGCCACACGAAGCTCGCCCAACTTCGCAAGCTCGAGAAGCCCGAGCAGCGTCGAGAGGATCTGCCACGGCTCCGCGGTGCGCTCCACGAGCTCGGTCCACCGGATGCGCGCCTTGATGGCGAGCGCACCGCGGAGGATCGCGATCGCGCCCGGCACGTCGAGCGCGCGCGGAATCACCTCGTGCATGTTCGGCCGCGCCACCGTGCGCATGACGCGGTCCACGGCGGACAGCAGCTCGGCGAGTGAGAGCGCGAGCGGCGCCTGCGGTGGTGCCGGCGACTGCGGCAGGTACGCGCGGCTGAACTGATTCCGCCGTTCCTCGCCCCGACGTTCGAGCACGTCGACGACCTCGCGCATCTGCTGGTACTCCAGCAACCGCCGAACGAGCTCGGCGCGTGGATCCTCCCAACCCTCCTCGTCGCCGCGCGGGAGCAGCATCTGCGCCTTGATGCGGATCAGGCGCGCCGCCATCTCCAGGTATTCGGCCGCCTCGTTCAGGCCGAGCGTGCGGATGCGCACGACGAACTGCTCGCAAATGCGAGCGATCGGAATGTCGTAAATGTCGACCTGCTCCTCGCGGATCAGCGACAGCAACAGATCGAGCGGGCCCGAGAACGTGGTCAGCTCCACCACGAAGCCGGATTCCGTTGCCCCGATCGCGGCGGAATACGGAGGAGTCGCGACGCTCATCGGATCGCTCCCGTCAGCTGAGCCACTGGTCCAACGAGGGCAGTGAGTACGGGTTCGCCCATTGGAACAGGAATCCGCCAAAGGCGAAAGCGGGCCTCATCCAGTACGACAGAAAATTGCTGCCGAATCCCAGCAACAGCACGAGGATCACGATGCCGTACCGTCCGAACTGCTGATAGCGCAGCGACCACGACGGCGGCAGCAGGTACTTCATCACGTGCGATCCGTCGAGCGGCGGGATCGGAATCAGGTTGAAGGCGAGCAACACGAGATTGAGCCGAAGCGCCTGGAACATCATCGCCTGCACGATCGCGAGCGTGTTCTCCGCATTCGGGGCGGCGCGTCCGAGCAACCCGAGCCCCACGAACAGCACCATCGAACCGATGGCGAGCAGGAAATTCACGAACACGCCGGCGAGCGAGACGATGATGTCGCCGCGCTTGAAGTTGCGGTAGTTGCGCGGATTCACCGGCACTGGCTTGGCCCCGCCGAGGACCACCGCGCCGCGCGTCGTGTAGTAGAGCAACGCCGGCAGCAGGATCGTCATGAACGGATCGATGTGCTTGATCGGATTCCAGGTCAGGCGGCCCAAGCTCAGGGCGGTGGTGTCCCCTTGCTTGAGCGCCGCGTACCCATGCGCGTACTCGTGCGCGATGACCGAGAACAGGAGCACCGGCACGAACAGCAGGACATCCTGGATGTGCAACGTCGGCCTTACGGATCGGGGTAGCGGGACGCCAGCAGAGCCGGGACTGGCAACAGGCGTGAGCCGCTCGTGCGGATCGGACGCTGGGGCGATTGGCGCGAAAGGTAGTGGTGTCGCAAACGCGTGTCAAAGCGTTATCATGCCTTGACTTTCGCGTTGTGAAAATCTAGGTTCCAGCCTTCGCTGACGCAGTATTTCACGGCTTTTCGGGAGACTTTTTTCGTGCCGAACATCGCATCCGCCAAGAAGAACATGCGTAAGTCGCGCGCGGCGACCGTGCGCAACCGTGCGCAACGTTCCGCGCTGCGGACTGCGCTAAAGAAGGCCAACGCCACCGACGCTACTCCCGCGGTCAAGCTCGCCGCCACCAAACTGCTCGACCGCGCAGCTCGAAAGGGACTGATCCACCGCAACACCGCCGCTCGTCGCAAGAGCAAGATGAGCACGGCCCGCGGCTGATCGGCCGCCTGACGTCGTTCGAGTCCCAGCCCGGCCACGCGCCGGGCTTTTTTTGGCCTTACAGTGCCGCCAGCTCGGCGCCGCAACGCTCGCAGTACCACTCGGTCGGATAGTTGAGCGAGCCGCACTCGTTGCACTTGAGCGTTTTCGCTTGTTCGTTCTGTGATGTCGTGCGCAAGACGATTGGCGTATTCGACGGGATGTTCGCGGCCAGTGGACGGGCAACGGGCTGAACCTGCTGCATGACGGCGCCACGGGCGTTCTCGCTCGATAGCTCCGCTGCCGCGTCGGTCCTCACACCCGGGATGGCGGGCGCATTACTGATCGCCGGGCCGCTCGCCACGACCGGCCCGTGGTCGGCGGGCTCGGCCGAGACGCGCGCGCGCGCGTGATCCGCCTCGGGCATACCGACGACCTCACTCAGGAATGCCAGCTCGTCGAAGGCTTCCCCCGCCGGACGGTGCCCTCCATGCTCCTCGTCACCGACACCGTTGGCGCTCGCCGTCGAGACCGGTGCCGGGGCTGGTGCCGGAGCCGGCGCTGGAGGAGCGTGGGCCGGCGCCGAAACCGGGACCGGCGCCGGTGCTGCGGCCGGCACGGGCGCCGTTACGGGCGCCGGAGCACGCATTCCCGGAGGCCGGAGTGACGGGGGAGCAGGACGTGCCGGCGGGGCGGCGACCCGCTGCGGCTCGATTGGCCGGATTTGAAGGAGCTCGTCGAGCTCCTTGATCCGCGCCTCGAGTCCGTGACGCTCGGACGCGAGCTGAGCCAGCGCTTCGTCGACCGCTTGGAAAGCGGCTTCCGCCTCGCTGCCAGCAAATTCGCCGACGTGTGACCGAAGCTCGAGCTCGAACCGCTCATCGCGGCGCAACTGCTCTTCGGCCTCGAGCAGCGAGCGCCGTGAATTCAAGCTCGTCCGCTCTTCCTGGATGGAATGACGGTGGAGCGTGAGCTGTTCGTCGACGCGTTGGAGCCGAGCCGAATAGTCGGCCTTCACTCGATCGAAGACGTGCTGCGGCGTGGACTCGCGGCGCAGTTCGAGCGTCGCCAGCCAGGCCTCGTAACGCCGCCGCTCCTCGATCAGCGCGGGCACCTCGTTCATCGAGCGGTTCGGATCGCTCATCTGCTTTCCTCACGCGTCGCGCGCAGCGACCGCACGTCCGCCGCGCTCAATTCATTCACCCTGCCGAGCCCGCGGGCGGCAAGGAGAATCCGCGCGGCGTGCTCCAGACTTTCCATTCGCTGATGCGCCGCCTCGAGCGACGGCGCGATCGTGGTAGCTCCGTGGTTCGCCATCAGAAAACCATCATGTTTCGCCAGGAACGGCTCGAAAGCATCGGCCAACGCGTCACTCCCCGGCGTGGCGTACGGAACCAGCGGTACTTCACCAAGCTGCAAGATAACTTCCGGCAACACGGGCGCCATGAACGACTCTCCCGCCACCGCGAATCCCGTGGCGGCGGGCGGATGCGCGTGGACGACCGCGCGAATGTCGGGACGACGCTGGTAGATCCTCAAGTGCATGCCCAGTTCGCTGGAGGGCGCACGTCGGCCTTCCCGTATAAGTCCTTCGAGGCTGACGACCACCAGGTCGTCCGGCGTAACATCCACCTTGGCGAGCCCCGTTGGCGTGACGATCAGCGTCCCATCGTCCCTCCGAACGGACACGTTGCCATCCGGTCCCGCAACCAACCCGCGCTCGTATAGGCGCCTACAGACCAGGACGATCGCCTCGCGCGCGTCCCGCATTGTGCGGTCGGTCACAATTCCGCGCGATGCACGACGCGTCCGCCGACGATCGTGTACCGTGCGCAGCCCTGGAGCGTTTGGCCGGCGTAGGGAGTATTGCGTCCCTTTGATTTGAATCGTTTCGGGTCCACGACCCATTTCGCGTGGGGGTCGAACACGGTCACGTCGGCCGCCGCACGCGGGCGGAGGGAGCCGCCAGGAAGCTTGAACGTTTGCGCCGGCGCGCAGGACATGCGCTCGATCAGCACGCCGAGGTCGATCACATCCGACGCCACCAGCCAGGTGATGTTCACCGCGAGCGCCGTCTCCAGCCCGATGATGCCGTTGGGCGCGTCGGCGAACTCGCGCTCCTTTTCATCGTAGTGATGCGGGGCGTGGTCCGTCGCGATCAGATCGATCGTGCCGTCGCGCACCGCCTCGCGCAGCGCTGCGACGTCGTCCGCCGTGCGAAGCGGCGGATTCATCTTGGCATTGGTCTCGTAGCCGTCGACGGCATCTTCGGTGAGGGACAAGTGATGCGGGCAGACCTCCGCCGTCACGTTGATGCCGCGCTCCTTTCCCCAGCGAATCAGCTCCACCGATCCGCGGGTACTCATGTGGCAAAGATGAATGTGCCCGCCCGTTCGGCGCGCGAGCAGAATGTCGCGGATCGCCATGATCTCCTCGGCCTCCGCGGGAATCCCCTTCAGCCCAAGCCGGGCGCTCACCACGCCCTCGTTCATCGCGCCGCCTTTCGCGAGCGTCGGCTCCTCGCAATGATCCGCGACGGGTATGCCGAACGTCCTCGCGTACTCGAGCGCCGTCCGCATCAGATGAGCGCTCGCGACCGGCTTGCCGTCGTCGCTCACCGCAACCGCGCCGGCCGCAACCATCTCTCCGAACTCGGCGAGTGACTCGCCTCGCTGGCCGACCGAGATCGCGCCGATCGGGTAGACGCGTGCTGCGTTGGCGAGCGACGCCTGCCGAATGATGAAGCCGACGGCCGCCTGATTGTCGGTCACCGGGTCGGTATTGGGCATCGCGCACACGGCCGTGAATCCGCCCGCCGCCGCCGCGCGCGCGCCCGTCGCGATCGTCTCGACCTCCTCGCGACCCGGCTCGCGCAGATGACAATGGACGTCGATGAACCCGGGCGACACGACGAGTCCCGCGCAGTCGAAGGTCTCGAGCCCGTCGCGGCCGCTGGTATCGTTCGCGACGCGAGGGCCAACTGCTTCGACCTTGCCGCTGACGAGCAGCACGTCCGCGATGTCGTCGATCGATTGTGACGGATCGATCACGCGACCGCCCTTGAGCAGAATCGACTCACTCATCGTCGCGCTTTCCGCCGCTCGTTTCACGCTTGCCGCCCGAGGTCTTCGCGGCTTCGGCCAATTCCGGCCGGCCGCCGGAGAGCAGATAGAGCACCGCCATTCTTACTGCGACGCCGTTCGTCACCTGGTCGAGAATCACGCTAAAGGGTCCATCCGCCACGTCGGAATCGATCTCGACGCCGCGGTTCATCGGTCCGGGGTGCAGGATCACCAGTTCGCGCGGCGCGCGCTCGAGCCGCTCGCGCGACACTCCGAACACGCGATTGTATTCCCGCAGCGACGGGATGTAACCGGCGGTCATTCGTTCGAGTTGCAGGCGGAGCACGTTGAGCGCGTCCGCCCACTCGATCGCCGCATCGATACGATCGAACACCGTCACGCCCAACTCGTCGATCGCGTTCGGCAGCAGTGAGCGAGGGCCGCATACCGCCACCTCGGCGCCCATCTTGGTGAGCCCCCAGATGTTGGAGCGCGCCACCCGGGAGTGCAGCACGTCGCCGACGATGCAGACCTTGACCCCCTCGATGCGACCGAACTGGTCGCGCAACGTCAACAGATCGAGCAGGCCCTGCGTGGGATGCTCGTGCGTGCCGTCGCCGGCGTTGATGACGTTCGACTCGATGCGTTCGGCCAGAAACTGCGCCGCGCCCGACGCGCCGTGACGGATCACGACCATGTCGATGCGCATCGCCTCGAGATTCCGCGCCGTGTCGACGAGCGTCTCCCCTTTCGAGACGCTCGATCCGGACGCGGCGACGTTCACCGTGTCCGCCGAAAGACGCTTCTCGGCGAACTCGAACGAGACGCGCGTGCGCGTCGACGCCTCGAAGAACAGGTTGACGATCGTCGCGCCACGGAGCGTCGGGACCTTCTTGATCGCCCGTTCGCTGATTTCCTTGAATGGCTCGGCGGTGTCGAGAATCAGCTTGATCTGCTCGCCGGTCAACGGCTCGAGCCCAAGCAGATCCTTGCCGAGCGTCGGGATCACGTACCGGCCTCGCGATCGGTGATGATCGCAGCGTTGCGGCCGTCGAGTTCCTGAACGAGCACGTCGACGCGCTGCGACGCCTCCACCGATACCTTTTTGCCGACGATGTCCGGCTGAATGGGCAGCTCGCGCCCGCCGCGATCGATCAGCACCGCGAGCGCAATGCGTTTCGGCCGGCCGAAATCGGCCAGCTCGTCGAGCGCCGCGCGAATCGTGCGCCCGGTGTACAGCACGTCGTCGACGATCACGACGGCCCGGCCGTCGATGTCGACCGGGATCTGCGTCTGACCCACCAGCGGCCGCGGCCCCACGGTTTGGAGATCGTCGCGGTACAAGGTGATGTCGAGCGCGCCTTGCGGGACCGTCGCGTCTTCGCGATCGGCGATGGTGGACACGATGTGCGCCGCGAGCTGGACCCCGCGGCGCTGGATTCCCACGATGACGAGATTATCGGTCCCGTTGTTCAGCTCGACGATTTCATCAGCGATCCGACGGAGCGTTCGGTCGAACGCTCGAGCATCGAGCACGGTGACCTGTTTTGGTGCCGCGGCCATGGTGCGCGCAATATGGGCCATGCCGTGCGACAACGGTAGCGCCACGCTTCATCGTGCCCCGTCGCTCCTCGCGCGCTCGACCGCCGCGGCGCCGATCTTCCGCCCGAGCTCTTCGCCGGCTTCAATGTCGAACCGGTAGTGAATGCCGGCCAGGACGCGCGAGCTCGACGCTTCGTCGGCCTTTTGGCGATAGTACGCGGCACGATCGGGAAAGAGATACGCGAACACTTCCGCCGCTGCCGCGGATTGCGTCGAGTGGCCCGACGGATAGCTCGGAAAGGGCGGCGTGGAAATCGCCGTCTTGAGCGCCGTATCGGCGCTGATCGGACGTTCCAGCCAGAAATAGAACTTGGCGTCCCAGCACGCGATCAAGGCGTCGGCCATCGCGGTGCTGGCCAGGGCCATCGCGCGCGCCGC
>DATJHY010000180.1:0-4969 GCA_035493635.1 Gemmatimonadaceae bacterium
TGGAAGGGCCTCGGGACGCTTTGAACCGCCAAAGTGGGCGTTCAACAATCATCATCCCGGCGCGTTGCGCGCGGGCGTCTTCTCGATCGACGAACGATCCGTTCGATCCGACAGTCGAATCAGCCTGATCGCAGTCCCCACCCACGTTCTTATAAACCATCTCGGGCGGCCGGCCCCCGCCGCGGATTGGACGGTTCCTACGGTAAGAATCTCGTGGGCTCTTGTTGCGCATCGTTCCGCGAGCCATCGTTTCGCGCCCGGCCCGGATTCTTTATTCCCCACTCGCGGCATTCGCGCCCTGACACTGCAGGACGCGGGAGACGAAGCAATGTCCAAACGAGAGCTGAGTTGGCGGTACCTGCTGCCACTCGCGTCGATACTCTGGAGCGGCTTCGCGGCCGCGCAGGGTCCGGCGCGCGGTGGAACGATCACCGGCAGCGTGATCGACTCGACGAGCCAGACGCCGATCGCCGGCGCCGAGGTGTTCGTGGTGCCCGCCGGCGGCGGAGCCGCACGGCATGGAACCCGAACTGCCGCGAACGGGCGATACGCATTGACCGGCGTGCCGGCTGGCACCGTCACGCTCCGTGTTCGGCTCGTTGGCTATCAGCCCAAGGATCAAAGCGTGGCCGTGGTCGACGGCCAGACGGTCGGCGCCAACTTCGCGATCATCCCTCGCTCCACGCAACTCGAGGGCGTCGTCGTCACCGGTACCGCCGGCGCAACGCAAAAGCGCGCCATCGGTAACGTCGTCGAATCGATCAACGGCGACGAAGTGATGCAAGTCGCCCCGGCGCGGAACGTCGAGCAGCTCGTCGGCTCGCGGGCCCCGGGCGTGATCGTGATGCCCGCCTCCGGCCAGGTCGGAACGGGCGCGCAGCTCCGCATTCGCGGCGCGAGCAGCCTCTCGCTCTCCAACGATCCCATCATCTACATCGACGGCGTACGGATGGACGCCGACGTATCGCAAGGTCCGACGCAGCGCGGCGGCGGCGGCGCGAGCCGGCTCAACGACATCAATCCCGACGACATCGAGTCGATCGAGATCATCAAGGGCCCCGCCGCGTCGACGCTCTACGGCACCGAGGCATCGAACGGCGTCGTCCAGATCATCACCAAGCGCGGTCGCACGGGAAAGGCGGTGTTCGATTTCTCCACACGCCAGGGGACCAACTGGCTCGCCAATCCCGAGGGCCGAGCTGGTGAGCTGTACGGCAAGACCTCCGCCGGCGACATCATCCACTTCAATCTGTACGAGCACGAGATCCAGACCGGTCACAAGCCGATCTTCCAGAACGGCTACAACGAGGGCTACAACGCGAGCCTGAGCGGCGGCAACGACGCAAACCGCTACTACCTCACCGGCGCCTACGACAACGACGCTGGTATCGTGTCGTGGAACTGGGACAAGAAGTTCACCGCCCGCGCCAACGTCGACGTGCTGCCCACCAACAAGCTTCGCTTCCAGGCGAGCCTCGGCCACATCCGCGACCGCGTGCGGCTCGCCCAGTCGGCCATCGATATCGATCCGTTCAGCAACCTGGTCTGGGGCACGCCGCTGACGATGGACACGAACAAGCGCGGCTTCGGCTTCTCTCCGCCCGAGGAATGGTCTTCGATCGAGTCGCACGCCAACACGGATCGAACCACGTTGAGCGTCACGACCAACTTCACGCCGCTCTCGTGGTTCGAGAACCGCCTCGTGACCGGGCTCGACGTGGACGCCGAGGACAACTTTACGCTCTATCCCCGGCAGCCGCTCGGCAGCCTCGATCCGCTGGGCACCAACGGTCTCGGAAACAAGAGCGACTCACGCGCATCGCGCACGTTCTACACGCTCGACTACGCTGGCTCGGCCAAGTACGGGCTGAATGATGCGCTGCGCTTCACCAGCTCCGTCGGTCTGCAGGCATATCGCTCGGAGCTGAGCACCATCACGGCGACTGCCACGACGTTCGCGGCGACGCCGATCACGACGATCACCGGCGGCGCCACGCGCAGCGCGACCGAGGGCTATCTCGCAAACGCCACCGTCGGCATGTTCGGCCAGCAGGAAGTGGCGTGGCACGACCGGCTCTTCTTGACGGCCGCTTTGCGCGGTGACGACAACAGCTCGTTCGGCAAGCAGTTCAAGGCCGCCTACTATCCCAAGGTGAGCGGCTCGTGGGTCGTGAGCGAAGAGCCATGGTTCCACATGCCCAAGGTCGACAACTTCCGCCTGCGCGGCGCACTCGGCGCGGCGGGGACGCAGCCCGGCGCATTCGACGCATCTCGTCTGTACGTGCCGGTGGTCGGTTATCAGAACGGCGCCGGGCTCGCACCCGGCTCGTTCGGCAACCCCAAGCTGCGCCCCGAGCGCAGTCGCGAGATCGAGCTCGGCTTCGAGACGACGGTGCTGTCCGGCCTCGCCGACGTCTCCTACTCGCATTACGCGCGCAAGATCACCGACGCGATCATCAACTCCCCGATTCCGCCGTCGCTCGGCTTCCCGGGGTCACAGGTCGTCAACATCGGTCGCGTGAGTGCCTGGGGCGACGAGCTCGCGTTGAGCGTGCGGCCGGTGCGCCGGCGAAAAGTCACGTGGGAGATCGCGTCACAAGTGGCGTCGAACGGCAATCGCATCGAGGACATGGGCGGCACGCAGTTCCTCACCGTAGGCGGCGGCGGCCAGGCGCAGAATCGCGTCGGCTTCTCGGTCGCCGACTTCTTCCTCTACAAGGTCCGATCGGCCACGATCGACTCGACCGGCAAAGTCCTGACGGCGATTTGCGACGGCGGCACCGGCAAGTCCGGCCTCGAGCAGGGTGGCCCCGACGTGCCGTGCGCCCAGGCGCCGCGCGTATTGTGGGGTCACTCGCAGCCGACGTGGCAGTTTGGTCTCAACAACACGGTCACGCTGGCCGATCGGCTGACCCTCTACGCGCGCCTGGACGGTAACGGTGGCCATCTCCAGTCGGATACGGAGATTCGTGCCCTGCACAATCAGGGCTCGACGCTCGCCGTGATCCAGCGCAACGATCCATTCCTGCAGGAGTATCGTGCGATCGAAGCCGACGCCCCGGGCACGTACAAGGCGGGATTCCTGCGTCTGCGCGAGCTGTCGGCGTCGTACACGCTGGCGCAACGACTCGCGCAGCGCGTCGGCGCCAGTCGCGGCTCGATCACCTTTGCCGGCCGGAACATCGCGATGCTCTGGACTGCGCAGCACGGCTGGAACACGTCGCGCGACGGCGAGGTCTACGTCGACATCGCGAACCAGCACGTCTGGGACCCGGAAATCCGCGCCGTCGGACAGCTCTCGAACGGCTACCAGACGATCCTTCCGCAGACCGTGAGCTTCGTCGCGACGCTCCGCCTGACCTTCTGACCGATGAGGCATCCAGTCATGACTTCACGATATTCTCATGGTGGGCCGCGGCGGCGAGCCGCCCTGGATCGCGCCGCGGTCGGCCTCCTCGCACTGACCCTGGCCGCCAGCACGGCCTGCAATTCCCTGCTCTCCGTCGACAACCCCGGCAACGTGCCCGCCGACGCCTTGGAAGATCCGGCGCTCGTCGCGACGCTCGAGGTCGCGGCCATTCAGCAGTTCCAGTGCGCGGCGGCGAACTATGCGGCGACCGCCGGCATGCTGTCCGGCGAGTACTGGTCCGCGAACGGCTTCGTCAACAACCACATCTGGGAATGGCGCGGCGTAGTCGAGATCAAGGCAGCGCCGGGTAATTGCTCGAGCTCGCGCAACGATACGGCCATGGGCTTCTACACACCGCTGCAGCAGGCGCGCTTCCAGCTCGAGGATGCCTTCGATCGGTTCTCCAAGTTCACCGATGCGGACATTCCCAATCGGCAGCGATACATGACGGAGATGAAAGCCTACGCCGGCTACTCGCTGCTGCTCCTGGCCGAGGGAATGTGCTCGATGGCCATCGACAACGGTCCCGAGATGGACAAGGCGGCTGTGCTGTCGCTGGCCGAGAAGCGGTTCGGCGAAGCGATGGACCTGGCGGACAAGGCGACCGATCCGGCGTTCACCGCCGCCGACCGCGCCAGCCTCAAGAACATGGCCCTGGTCGGGCGCGCGCGAGCGCGGCTCGACGGCGGCAATCTTCAGGGTGCGGCGGCCGACGCGACGCTCATACCGGCGGGGTTCATCCGCAACGCCGAGTTCTCGGAGACCACCGTCTCGCGTGAGAACCGGATCTACAATCTCACGGTCCGGAATGATTTCCTCTCCACCGCGCCGGCGTACCAGAACCTCAAGCTCGAGGATGGCTCGCCGGATCCGCGTGTGAAGGTCCTCGACATGAAGCGCAAGGGCAGCGACAACGTGACGCCGATCTTCCAGCAGCAAAAGTTCCAGGGCAGCGGTTCCGTCGGCCTGCCGATCGCATCGTACGTCGAAGCACAGCTCATCCTGGCCGAAGCCGTGGGCGGTCAGGCCGGGCTCGACGCGATCAACCGGGTGCGCGCGATCGACAAGATTCCAGCGCTTGCCTCGGCCGGCTCCGACTTCGAGGCCACGGTGCTCGAGGAACGCCGGCGCCAGCTGTTCAGCGAAGGCCAGCGCTACGGCGACATGCTGCGCAAGAACCTTCCCTTCCAGACCGGCGTGAATCGCAAGGGGCAGACATATAGCAGTCTCACGTGCGTGCCGCTGCCGGATGTGGAAACGCGGAACAATCCGAATCTCAAGGGGAGCTGAGTCTCGAGCCGCGGCAAAGCAGGCGCAGACGATCAAACGGCCGCGAGCGCACGCTCGCGGCCGTTCTGTTCCTGGCGCGGCAATCCGTTCACGGCAGCGGCGGCACCGTCGCCTGATTCCTGTACACGAATCCGTTCTTCATCACGAAGCTCGCCTTCTCCATGGCGTGGATGTCCCTGGTCGGATCGCCGGGCACCGCCACGATGTCGGCGAGCTTCCCCGCGGCGAGCGAGCCGATCCGCGCGTCCCAGCCGAGCAGCTTGGCGGCGT
>DATJHY010000181.1:0-13044 GCA_035493635.1 Gemmatimonadaceae bacterium
GCGGCTGCCGTCACGCAGGCGGTGCGCGTCGATTTGTCGCAGTCGCCATTCGTGCGCGTGCTGCCGCCATCTCAGCTCCGATCATCGCTCGTTCGGATGCAGCGCTCGGCCGATCTGGCGATCGACGACTCTTTGGCGCGCGAGATTGCCTTGCGCGAGGGCGCCAAAGCGTACGTGATCGGAGCAGTTGCAAAGGTCGGGAGCGCGTTCACGGTCACCGCGCAGCTAGTGTCGGCTGAGCGGGGTGACGTGCTTGCCGCCGTACGCGAGTCGGCGGCCGACTCGACACAGCTCATTGCGGCGCTCGAGCGAACCAGCAGGGCACTCCGCTTCAGGATCGGCGAATCCCTGCGCCAGTTGAGTGATGCGCCGGCGCTCAACCAAGTGACCACGCCCTCGCTGCCGGCGCTCCGCGCGTACACGCGCGGCTACCGTCTCTTCGTCGATGGCCACCGCTCCGAAGCGATTTCGTACCTGGAACAAGCGGTGGCGCTGGACACCGGCTTCGCCACGGCATGGCGCACGATCGCGAGCATCTACGGAGCGACGGCCGAGCCGGGCCGTGCGGCGCTCGCCGGTCAGCACGCCATGGCGAACCGAGATCGGCTGCCGTTCCGCGAGCGGCAGTTCCAGATTGCCGGCACCGCGTACGGCAGAGGCGATTACGAAACGGCAATTCGCAGCTACGAACAATTCTTACGGCGGTACCCGAACGACGCTTCGGCACTGAGCAATATGGCCCTCGCTTACCGCGAGTGGCGAAGGTATGCACCAGCCGAGAGCCTGTATCGGCTCGCGATTCGGGCCGATTCAACCATCCCGGTGATCTACTATGGGTTGCACAGCGCGCAGGCGTTCCAGGGCAAGTTCGCCGAGTCACGAGGCACACTGGACGAGGTCAGCCGACGATTTCCTGGCGATGGTTTGCTGACAACAGTCGAGGTGCAGGACGCGGCCGCCCGCCAGGAATGGGACGAAGCCGAGCGACTCGCCGAAGCAAACATCGCGTCCAGGCAGGGCGACACGCTGGGGCTCGTCGATGCATTCGAGCAGATGGCCGGCATCGTCGAGACGCGGGGCCGGTTGGCGGAAGCGGAGCGAGGCTGGCGCACACAGATCCGCCTGAGCGCCGCGTCCCGATCGAGTGCGCGCCATCTATATGGTATGTCGCAGCTGGCGCTCATCCAGCTCCGCTATCGCAAGCACCCGGAGCGCGCCGGGGCGATGATGGACTCGGCCCTGGCGAGCACGCCGCTCGACAGTATTCTGCCCGGCGACCGTCCGTACTACGAGCTGGCGCGATTTTACGCCGCCGTCGGCGATGTCGCGCGGGCCCGCACACTGCTCGCTGCCGCCACACACAATGATCGCACACTCGGCGTCACGAGGCCCGCCGAAGAGGGCTGGACTCGAGGCGTCATCGCGCTCGCGTCGTCTCAGCCTCGTGAGGCGGAATCCGAACTGCGGCAGGCGAGCGAGACGCATACGTGTCCGATCTGTCCGCTCCCGGACCTTGCACGCGCCTACGAGGCGGTCGGCAAACCGGAAGCGGCGCTGCTCACATACGAGCGCTATGTGAACACGCCGTGGCTGTGGCGCTACGAGACCGACGCGTCGGAGCTTTGGCTCGCACTGGACCGCATGGCCGAGTTGTACACGAAGCTGGGCGACAACGAAAAGGCGGCTGCCTCGTATGCGCGGCTCGCGAGACTCTGGCGGCGCGCGGATCCCGACGTGCAGCGCCTGGTGAGCGAGAAAAAGCTGGGTGGCGAGCCGTAAGCGTTCGCCGCCGTCCTTCGCCTTATTTGACCCACAGCACTCGGGCGGCAATGAGGCCGGCGAGCAACACAACCCCGAGCACCGCCTTCAACCAGTCGGTCCGCGTGGTGTCGCGAGCCGTCCAGAGACGACTGCGATTGGCGTCGACGAACGCCTGGGCGAATGCCTCGTTGCGAAGCACGAAGGCACGGTGTCGGCCAAGGATCAGGCTGCCCAATTCGTCGCTGAAGTCACACGCGGCGGTGATCTCGTTGAGCGGAGGCACGAGGTAGTAGCGCGTCGAATTCCAGGAGCCCCACGCACTCGTGAACATCGCGACGAGCATCGCCGCGATAATGCCCAGTCCCACGTTGTGCAAGGGATTGCCGAGCGGCCGCGAAACCAGATCAGGAAGGAACACTCTGGCGACGATCGCCCCGCCCGCGAACGGAATGATGAGCGGCGTGGCGACGAGGCGAAGAACGACCTCCGGGAGCCGCATGCGGCCGGCTTTCACGAGCTCCGCGTTCTTCGAGGTGCACGAGGGGCAGTAGGGAATCCGGGCGCTTCTGATCACGTACACCCACCCTCGTCCGTGATACCTACCGCCCTGCATTCGGCGAAAGATCTTTTTTACGACGATCCTCGATGACGCGGGCGCGAAACAGTTCGCGCAGTAGGGCGGCCAATGTACGGTACGGAGGGTGCCGTGCAGCTCGACTCGGCGTCCTTCGGTCGGCAGGTCGCGATCGCGGTGATAGGCTTCGAAGCGGCGCATGATCGGCTCCGTGATCAGTGCGCTCAAGACTCCTTGCAGCCCGTTACCGCGATGCCTCGATCAGACGTTATCCGGCGGTAACGGCCATGGTCCTGTTTCGGGGCAGCCATCTCGTTTACTTAAGGCGACCCTCACATCTCGCCGAGCATGTACCGGACAATGGAAACCTACCGCGGCTTCGTCTACCCCTCGTCCATCGACCACGTCGGCCACATGAATGTCGCCTCGTATACACAACGGTTCGACGAAGCGACGTGGCACTTCCTGGCGAGGCTCGGACTGACGCCCAGCCACCTGCGAACGAGCGGGCGCTCGGCGGTCGCAGCCGATCAGAAGACCCGATACAAGCGCGAGGTACTCTCCGGCACCCTGTTGCACGTGGTCAGCGAGCTCCGCGAGCTCGGTCGCTCGAGCATTCATTTCACGCATCGCATGTACGACAGCGAGACCGGCGAGGAGGTCGCATCGACTGAGCTCGTCGGCGTGTACTTCGATACGGCCAGCCGGAAGTCGGTCGAGCTGCCGGACATCGTGCGCGAGCGAGGCGCCGCATTGCAATCCGAGTCTGCCGCCCGCGGCTAATTCAAACGCTCACGAAGAGCCGTGCGAGTATCAGGAGAATGACCGAGCCTCCCACCGTACCGAGCGCCACGACCAGCCAGCGCGGGATCCGAATGCCACTCGGCGCGCGCTGTGAACCGGCGCCGTCGGTGTGACGCGAAGCCGCCGCAGCCTCGGCCTCGTACTCCGCGAGAGCCTGTTCGACGGCTGAATCCGGAATGGCAAGCTCGGATGCGATCTCCCGAACCTGAGCGACGGTGAGCGCGCGCGCGCTGTCTGCCTGGAGCTCGAGCGCACGCGCGATCACCTTCTGGACGTCGTCATCATTCAGCCGAGCGTTTCGATCCGCCATTGGCCAGTCCTCGATGGCCGGTCGATCAGGGCTGCTTCGCGCCCTCGAACGTATACCGTGACACCACCGAATCGGCCTTGGATGCGAGCGTGTAGTAGCCCGTTCCCGTCACCTTGCCGCCCGCGATGTGCACCGTCCAGTGGTCGACGACCTGTGCCTTCATGCCCGGAGGCGTGAGTGGCTGAGACTGGCCAACGGCACTGTCGCCCATGATCGTGTAAGTCGACGGGATCGTGTCCTTGATGTCTTCCTGCGACGTCCCACGGCACGTCCCCGCGGAGCAGATCTGCGTCCAATGCGCGAATACGGAATCGGTGCCAGCCGCTTTCGCGGTCCCTGTCCACGTTCCGGCGACATCGGCCTCGGTGAGCGCCGCCGTGGGCGCGGGCGCGGCGGTCATCGCCGATGAATCCGGCTTCGGCGTTTCGGACTTCGCACAGCCAAACACGAGCAGCGGTACCAGCATCGGCGCGAGTCTCATGGTAGATCTCCTGGTGGGATGGGATCAGACGCGCGGGTGCGCCTCATCGTACGGCGGCGGACACCGCAAAGGTACGCGTCGCCCCGCGAACGGCCAGGGGCTTCACTCCAGTGCCCGAGGCCGATTGCCTGTGGCGTATCTCGATGCCCACGAAGCCGTCAGCCGAACGTCGCGAAGCGACTCCCGCTGCTGTACACCCGAAGACCGCGCTCGAACACGAGCTTCGCAGCGTACGCGTACGCGGTCACACCCGCTCCGATTGCGACAGCGGTCCATGCCGCTGGCGCGCGGATCAACTCCGCCGGCAAGTAGCCCACGAATCCCGCGGGGATGACGGTGAAGAGAAGCCATCGCATCGGTCCGGTGAAGAGCGTGTCCGGATACAGCGAGAACATGATCGTCACCTCGTACATCTGGCGACTCGCCGACTCCGTGCGGCCGAGCCAGAACGCGGCGCTGTGCATCAACACCGACGTCGAGACGAGCACCGCGGCACCGGCGATGCCGGCCGCGATCACGAGCGGAATGCCCAACAAGCTCGCGCGACCGGAGAGCGCGATCATCACCAGCCCACTCACGATGTCTCCCAGTCCTGAAGGCTGCGACCGCAACCCCACGGCGTAGAGCAGCGTCGGCTTGGGTTGCGCGATCAGCGCATCGAGCTCGCCGTCGTGGATAACGCGCGCCAGGTACTGGATGCCACCAGCGACGAAGACCGCGAGGCCATGCGCCACGGCGACGATACCATATAACACGGCCACGTCGCCAAGCGCGTAACCACGGATCCGCGGCACGCGCGACAACAGCACGATCCAAAACGTGAAGAAGATGGCGTTGTTCACCGCCATCAACACCACGCGCATCAGAAAAGCGCCGCGCTCGGCCATCGCCGCTCGCACGCTCGTGGCGACGAGCGCAGTCGCGAATCGCGCCGTCGCTTTCATGCCAGGCATCGGTCACCCTCCATTCACGTGAAGCCGGGACACCGCCCGGTTGAACGCCGTATGTGCGACGGACCAGCCCACTGCCGCCCAAAACGCGAGCGTCACGGCGAGCACGCTCGCGGGCATCAACGGCTCGCGCGTGACCAACGACGCCGGTCCCGCCAGCAGCGCGGGGAACGGCGTGAGCCGCGCGACGCGAATGAACAGCGCGGGATAGAACTGAAGCGGCAGCAGCAGCCCGCCGAGCACAAAGAGCAGCTTCTGCCAGATCCAGTACGCGGGCGCGACGTCGCCGAGCCAGAACGCGGCGATGCCGATGGCGACGTCAAAGAGCGTCACGACCGCGGCCGCCATCAAGCCAAACCCGATCGCGGCTGCGAGTCCCACGGGCCGCTTGGGTGGACCCGCGAGGCTCCATGCGGCAGCGCATGCGACCACGAGCATTACGGGTGCGCGCACGGCCAGCGCGCCGAGCCCGTGCGCCAACCGCGCTCCGACCCAGGACGCGGGACGCGCGATCTGGTATGCCACGTCGCCGCGGCGAATGTCCTCCTCGATCTGGAATTGGACCGACGGCGCGCTCAGGAGGATCCACTCGGTGACGGCGAGATACCAGAGCATCTCGGCGGGCTGCCGGGCTGTGGACGCACCCGACTCGGCGACCGCGCGCCAGATCGACGAGAAGACGCCGAGGATGAGCACGAAGAACAAGACCCGTCCGAGCAGCTCTCCGGGCTCCGCCCTCGCTTGTCGAAATCCCAATCTCGCGAATGCCGTGTACTTGTTCATGCGGCCTCGCCTTCGTCATCGTCCGCGTTTTGGTAGATGGACCGGATGATCTCGTCCATCGGCGGGTCGTCGATCACCAGGTCGCGTAGCGTGGTCTGACGCAGCACGGCGTCGACGAGCGCGCCAACGGCGCTGTCACCGGCATCGATCTCCACTGTCGTTCTGTGTGGAGCGGTGGATACCAGACGCGCGCCGGCCGCGGCCGGCAGCTCGACGTGTTCCGACGCCGTGATCAGCGTGACGCGGCGCGAGCGCAGATATCGACGTTTCAATTCGCCGACGGCGGCATCCAGGAGAATGCGCCCGCGGTGAATGATGACCACGCGGTCGCACACCTGCTCGATGTCGCCGGTGTCGTGCGACGTCAACAGCAGCGTCGTGCCATCTTCGGTCGAGCGCTTGTGCAGCAGCTCGCGGATCGTCGCCTTGGCGGTCACGTCGAGCCCAATGGTGGGCTCGTCGAGAAAGAGCACGTGAGGGGCGTGCAGGAGGCTCGCCGCCACTTCGCAGCGCATCCGCTCGCCGAGCGAGAGCTGCCGCACGGGCCGATCGAGAAGCGGCGCGAGCTCGAAGGCGTGGCTGAGCGCGTCGAGCCGCGAGCGCCAGACGGCGCGCGGCAGCTCGTAGACACGCGCGAGCAGCTCGATGGTGTCGCGCGGCGCGAGCTGATACCAGAGCTGCGAGCGCTGGCCGAACACCGTGCCGATCGCGAAGCCGAGCGCGTGCCGATCGCGCCAGGGCACGAGCCCCGCGACCGTCGCGCGACCACTCGTTGGAGACAGGATGCCGGCGAGGATCTTGAGCGTCGTGGACTTGCCGGCGCCGTTCGGCCCGATGAACGCGACGCGCTCACCCGCCTCGATACGGAAGGTAATCCGATCGACGGCGAGCACCGCGCGCGAACGCGGTGCGAACGTGTCGGCCAGGCGCGCGCGAGCGCCGGGCCCGCGAGGCTCGCGGGTGTGGAACGACTTGCTCAGCTCCTGGACGTCGATTTCTGCGGACATGGTCGGCTGCGATTGGAGAATCGCGCCCTGTCCGGGGCTACCAGAAAACCAAAACGCCTTTCCGGGAGACCCGGAAAGGCGCGGAGAACGCGATCCCTGCCGGTCCTATGCGGCTGACAGCACCTCGGCGACGACGATGATGACGTCGGCCGGCTGGCAGATCAGCATGGACGGGAGGAATGCGCGAGTCATGGTAATAAGCATAGTGTGAACAAACAGGAGATCTGTCAAGAGCGAGCGAGCAGCTCTGGTTGCCGAGCTACTCGGCGCGAAGCACACCCACGGTGACTACGAGCCGAGGCCTGCTACTTCAATTGTTCCAGGCGTCCTTTGCGGCGGGTCAAGTTCTTGTAGTCCCACTGCACGTCTCGAGCCTCCGCCAACCAGCGCCCGAGTTTTTCGGTGTCTACTTGATCGACCGCGGTGTATCGAGCTTCGGCGGCCTTGAAGGTCCCTTCCTTGGTCAAGCCCTTTTCCTTGAACGACTGACCACTCCAGAACAGCAAGCGCACGGAGTCTTTCTGCTTGCTGTACCCGACGATGGGGTTTCCGTCGAGAAACCATACCGGGCTGCCGTGCCAGACCTTGTTCTCCGCGTCCTGCAGTGTGCGGTCGATGTGCTCGGCAAGGAATTGGCAAATCGTCCGAACGCTCGGAGACTGAGCCGTATTGTACTTCCTGATGTCGGCGTGCATTCCGATGCCCTCCCGGGGTAAGGTTCCGCCCGTAACTTCCTCGCATGACGGACCTCATTCAAGAACTCGCCTCGGCACTCGGATCCACCTATCGCATCGAGCGGGAGCTCGGCGGCGGCGGCATGTCGCGCGTCTTCCAGGCCGACGACATCGCGCTCGGGCGAAGCGTGGTGATCAAGGTGCTGCACCCGGAGCTCGCGGCCGGGGTGAACGCGGAGCGCTTCAACCGCGAGGTGCAGCTCGCGGCACGTCTCCAGCACCCGCACATCGTGCCGGTGCTGGCGGCGGGCGAGGTGAACGGGCTGCCGTACTACGTCATGCCGTTCGTGAAGGGCGAGTCGCTCCAGGCGCGCATCGCGCGCGGTCCGCTCTCGATCGCCGAGGTGGTGAACGTCATGGCCGACGTGGCGAAGGCGCTTGCCTACGCGCACGCCGATGGCGTCGTACATCGCGACATCAAGCCCGACAACATTCTCATCTCGGGCAATGCCGCCGCGGTCGCCGACTTCGGGATCGCCAAGGCCATCTCGTCGTCGCGCCGCGACGACGGAGGACTCACGTCGGTGGGGACGTCGCTCGGCACGGCGGGCTACATGGCGCCGGAGCAAGTGGCGGGCGATCCGTCGCTCGATCACCGAGCCGACATCTACGCGCTCGGCTGCGTGGCGTACGAGATGCTCACTGGGAGCGCGCCATTCGCTGGCAAGTCGGCGCCGCAGATGCTCGCGGCGCACGTGCTCGAGACGCCGACGCCGGTGCGCGAACGCCGGCCCGACACACCGCCCGTGCTCGCCGATCTCGTGATGCGCTGCATCGCCAAGGATCCCGATCAGCGGCCGGCGAACGGTGAAGCGATTCTCGCGGCGCTCGATGACATCGCGGTCGGTGCCACCGCGCCGCAACCAACGCCGCGCGCTGGCGTGCCACGCGGTGTGTGGACGGCGGTGGTGGGAGCGATCGTCATTCTTGCAGTCGGGGCGTTCCTCTTCGCGCGGCGCGGCGCGACGCCCGCGGTCACTGGCACCACGCTCGCCGTGGCGCCGTTCGAGGTGCTCGATCCGCAGCTCACACTCTGGAAGGAAGGGCTCGTCGACGTGCTCTCGCGCAACCTCGACGGCGCGGCGTCCATCCACATTCTCTCACCCGGCGCGGCAATCAAACAATGGCAAGGCCGCGTGGGCCGCGACGAGGCCGCGGCGTTCGCGAAGCGCACGGGAGCGCAGCTCGTCGTGTACGGCGCGCTGCAGCCGGCCGGGCGCGACATCGTCGACGCCAAGGTGTGGCTGCTCGACACACGGCAGTCGTCGCCGCCGGTAGAGGTGCAGGCGCGTGACTCGTCGGCGCGCATGGACCGTGTGAGCGATTCGCTGAGCGTCAAGCTGCTCGCCGCGCTCGGCGATCGTCGCGCGGGCGGCGCGGCGCGCTCGCTCGGCTCGGGATCGCTCGCGGCAGTGAAGGCGTTCCTGCAAGGAGCGCAGTATTTCCGCCGCACCCGCTTCGATTCAGCAGTCGTGGCGTTTCGGCAGGCGACGACGCTCGATACGAGTTTCGCGATTGGGTACGCGTACTTGAACCAGGCGTTGGGATGGACCGGCGGCGACCCGAAGGAACGCGCGACGCTCGCCGCGACCGGGCTGCGGCATCTGCGAGCGGGATTGTCGCCGCTGGATTCACTGACGGTCGTGGCGATCGCACGATACTACGATCCCACCGGCAATACCGTGGGCAATCAGCGGCAAGGCTTCGAGGCGGCGACACTGGCCGCGCAGCGGTATCCGTCGGACGCCTTCGCCTGGTACATGGCGGCGGACTTCCGTTATCACGCCGACCCGAATCTGTCCGACGCGGAGGCGCTGCGGTTGTTCGATCGCGCCGTCGCGGCCGATTCCGATTTCGCGCCGTCGTACATCCACGCGATCGAGATCTCGTCGCGCTACGGCGCGGAGGCGTCGCGCCGCTACACGCGAGCGTACCTCGCGCGCGAGCCGGCGGACCGCGAAGCACGGGGGCTGGAGCTCGCCATGCAGCTCGCGGCGCCCGGCGGCACCACCGACGCGGCGCTGGGCGCCATGATCGACACCGCGGCACCAAACGTCGTCGCCGGGGCATCCGCCGTTCTGATGCGCCTGGTGGACTCGGCGGAGACGGGTGTGTACCTGATGAACCGGGCGGGCAAGCGTCCCGATGCGGCGTCGGCAGGAGGCGCGGGATTCGAGGGATCGTGGGCGCAGCAGCTCGCACTCCGCGGGCACATTGCAGAAGCGTGGCGTCACGCGATCGCATCGAAGAGCCTCGTTGCCTCGGAGCTGGTGTTCCTCGGTTTGGTGCCGCCCGATTCCGCGAAGCAGCTTGGTACGTGGATCGAGCTGCGCAACGACGGTGCGCTCGCGGCCGCGCCCGGGTTGGCGGCGGCGCACGACACGGCGGGGTTGCACGCCGGAATTGCGCGGCTGGAACAAACGGCGGCGGCGCTTCCGGCGAACGCCCCGCCGCGGCAGCGGGCCGCCGCGCAGTATTTTGTGGCGGAGCGGCGCGCCTATCATGCGCTCGCGTCGGGCGACACAGCGGCGGCGACAACCGCCTTCGAGGCGCTCTCCGACTCGTTGTTCAGCGTGCCGCTGGATCAATTCGTGCGCGCCCGGCTCATCGAGCGCACCGACCCAAAGCGCGCGCTCACGATGCTCGAGTCGAAGCACTTCACGCCCGGCCTGGTGGCCGTCGCGCGCGAGCTGGAGATCGGCCGTCTCGCCGAAAAGGCGAGCGACACGCGGCGTGCCGTGGAGGCCTATGCCTACGTCGCCAACGCGTGGGCGCACACGGACAGCGAACAGTTGCGCAACGCGGTGCGCGAATCACGCGACGCGTTGGCGCGGCTCGACGCCGATGGCAAGCTCCGCGCGCAGCTCGCGCCGCGGTAGGAATCCGACGAGGGGCACCGGGTGACGCGCTGAGCGTCACGGCCAACGTCACAGCGCCGAGCTCGCCGACACCTCGCGGCGGCTCGGGACGCTGTCGGCGAATCGGTCCCGCGTCGAAGCGGTATCCCTACGCCGCTCACTGCTGCTTGATCGTACGTTGTTGGCGGCGAGATCCGCAGGAAGGGCCGACCGCGGCACGAGCCCGAAGGCTACGATGCGTGGGCAATCCATCAGTCACACCGAGCCGCGCGGAAGCGAGAGAAGCGACGAAGTCGTGATGCCGCTGGCAAGCGAAGAGGTCGCCATCACAAAGCGCGTCGTCGAAACGCGCCGCATCGGGCTGCAGCGGCTCACCCGCGAGCACCGCGAGGCGATCGCTGTACCGGTCGACGACGAGATGGTAGAGATCGCGCGCGTGCCGATCGGCCGCGAGGTGGACGCAATGCCGCCCGTCCGCGAGGAGGGAGACACGTTGATCATTCCCGTCCTCGAAGAGCGCCCCGTGGTTGAACGCCGCCTCATTCTCAAGGAAGAAGTGCGCGTGAGGCGCGTACGCACGACGAGAACACACCGCGAGGACGTGACGCTCCGGCATCACGAGGTCGTGATCAATGAGCTGCCGTTGCATCAGCCGCACGCCGAGCTCGAGCGGACCCCGCCTGAACTCGAAATCGCACCACTCGAAGTCCTCATCAGGAGAAACGATATGAAATATCAAACCATTGCCGCAGCATTCGACACTCGCGCTCATGCCAAGGCCGCCGTCGACGCGCTGAAGGTCGCGGGGTTCCATCCCGACGACATCAGCCTTCTCGACAAGCAAGTCGTTCCGGAAGCGGCTGGCTGGACGGGCAAAGGACCCAGCCTCTGGCAGCGCATCTTCGGCACCGAAGTGAAGCAGCATGAAGCCGCCGTCTACAATCAGGCGGTCGAGTTTGGCGGCGCCGTCGTCTCCGTGCGCGTGCCTGAATACGAAGTCGCGCACGCGACCGGGATCCTCGATCTACATCATCCGATCGACGTGAAGGATCGTGCCCTGACCGCGGGCCTGGTGCCGGCGGCGCATGTGGAATCGGCGATCGCGGCGCTGCCAGTCGCGCCGCTGCCGGTGAAGCAGGAGATCGCGGTCCCGCTCAAGCTGACCGAAAAGAACGAGCAGATCCTGAGTCTGGCCGATGAGCAGCTCAAAGTCGGCAAACGCATGATCGAGACGGGCAAGACGCGGGTGCGTCGCTTCGTTACCGAGCGAGACGTGTCGGCCGACGTGACGCTCCACGAGGAGCATGCGGAAGTCCTGCGTCGCGCGGTGACTGATCCGAAGTTCCTGGCCAACGTCGACTGGGCGGACAAGTCGATCGAGGTCATCGAGACCGCCGAGCAGGCGCTGGTGAGCAAGACCGCGAAAGTGGTCGAGGAGATCGCGCTGAAGAAGGTCGGCAGCGATCACGTGCAGACGCTGCACGAGAAGGTCCGTCGCCAGGAAGTCGCAGTCGAGCATCTCGGCCCCGACGGCCAGAAGATCATCGAGAAGGTCAACGCGCCCGAGCTGGTCGGCGCGTCGGTCAAGTAGGCGACGAGGTATCAACGGGGGCGACGGGCGAAATCCCGGCGTCCCCTGTTGACTCGACGGACACGGCCGTGCACCGTGTCTCGTCATGTACGCACAGCACGACGTCATTTGTCCGACTCTGATCGGCCGCGGTCCGGAAATGACCGCGACCAACCAGGTTTTAGCGCGCGCGAAAGAAGGACATGGACACGTCGCCCTGATCGTCGGCGAAGCGGGCGTCGGCAAGTCGCGCCTCCTTCGCGCGATGATGGACGAGGCGCGCGCGTCGGGCTTTTTCGTGCTCCACGGCGCGAGCTTCGAGGCGGAAACCGCCATCCCGTACGCGCCCCTGCTCGATCTCGTGCGACTCCTGGCGGGGGGCGCGTCACCCGCCGTGGTCTCGCACATTCTCGGACCGGCGGCACCGGAGCTCGTGGCCATGTTCCCGGAGCTGCGGGCCGCGTTCCCCGACGTGACTCCGAGCGCGCCGATCGATCCCGAGTCCGACCAGCGGCGGTTGTTCCGCTCGCTCGTGGAAGCCCTGTCCGCCGTCGCCCGAACGCAGCCGGTTCTGCTGGCGTTCGAGGATGTGCACTGGACCGACGACGCGACGCTCGATCTGGTCTTCCACCTCGCGCGCAGCCACGCGTCGCAGCCGGTCGTCATCGCCCTGACCTACCGCGGCGACGAAGCCGGTCCGCGGCTCACGCGTCTCGTGGCGGATCTCGCCCGGGCCCGTCTCGCGACCGAGCTCACGCTCGATGCGCTCGATCGCGACCAGGTCGGCGAGATGCTCCACGCGATCTTCGGCCCGCACGAAACGCTCGGCGCCGAGTTCATGGAGCGGCTCTACGAGCTCACCGAAGGAAATCCGTTCTTCGTCGAGGAAACACTAAAGGCGCTGGTCATCGCCGGCGATCTTGCCGCGACGGGCGGTGCCTGGCGCGCCCGGCCGCTCGAGCGGATCCGTGTGCCGCGTACCGCCGTCGAGGCGGTGCGCCGCCGTCTGGCCGCGCTCACGGTGCCCGCGCGCGCGGTCGCGTCGACGGCTGCCGTCGCCGGCAGGCGCTTCGACTTCGGATTGTTGCGAACGCTCACGCATATGAGCGAACCGGAGCTGCTCGCCGTGGTGAAGGAGCTCATCGCGGCGCAGCTCGTGGTCGAAGAATCGGCCGAGCGGTTCGCTTTTCGACACGCGCTCACGCGCGAGGC
>DATJHY010000182.1:0-10417 GCA_035493635.1 Gemmatimonadaceae bacterium
GCGGTAGCCCGGCGTCTGATGCGCGAGCGCCGTGAAGCCGCGCACAGTCACGATCGTGCCGGCGAGCATCGTCAGTGCGAGCGCCATCTCGGCGATCACGAGCAACGACCGCAGGCGGTGGCGGCCGCCACTCTCCGACGCGCTCCGGCCGCCGTCGCTCAGCGCCTGTTGCGGATCGGCGCCGCTGGCGACGAGCGCAGGCACCGCGCCGACGATGATCGCGGTCCCGACCGACACGGCCGCGGTGAAGGCGAGCACGGCACCGCTGACGTCCATGCGTGTCCAGCCCGGATTGAAGCTCACGAGCTCGGCGGGCAGCATCGTTCGCACGGCGGCCACGCCCCACACGGCGAGCAGCGTCCCGAGCAGGCCTGCGCCCAGCGATAGCAGCAGAGACTCCGCCAGCTGTTGACGGACGATACGGAAGCGCGACGCTCCGAGTGCGACGCGCACGGCGATCTCGCGCGCGCGCGTCGTCGCGCGAGCGAGGAGCAGGTTGGCGACGTTCGCGCAAGCGATGAGCAGCACGAGTGCCACGGCGGCGAGCTGGGCGAGCAGGAACGGCCGCGGGTGCTGGCCGTAGAACGCGTTCGCGTCCTCGACGCGCATGTCCCACTTGCCGTCGTCGCCGGGATACTCGCGCTGGAGCTGTTGCATGATCCCGTGCACGTCCGCGTTGGCGCGGGCGACCGACACGCCGGGCCCAAGCCGCGCGAGCACGCCGGTGAGGACTCGCCCGTCGCGCTCGCGCCCGAAGTCGCCGTCGAGCGACAGCGGCGTCCACAGTTCGGCGCCAGTGGGGAAGACAAAACCCGCGGGCATCACGCCGACGATCGTGCGCGGAACGTCGTTGATCTGCACGATACGCCCGATGACGCCCGGGTCGGCGCCGAAGCGACGGTGCCAGAGACCGTCGCTTAGGATCACGACGTTCGGCGAGTTCACGTAGCGCGCGTCGTCGGCGACGAATACGCGACCCAGCGCCGGACGGGCGTCGAGGACATGGAAGTAGCTCGGCGTCACACGGTACCCGTTGACGCGTTCCGGCTCATCAATTCCGGTGAGGTTCGCGTCGAGTCCCCTGAACGCGGCGAGCTCGCTGAAGCTGCGATTGCGGCGCTCGAGGTCGACGTAATTGGCCGGTGCCATCTCGGATACGTCGGGACGCGGCTTTGACGGCGGTACCTCGGTCACCATCACGAGTCCGGTGGGGTCGGACGTCGGCACGGGATGCAGTACCAGCGCGCTCGTCACCGTGTACACGATCGTGGTGCCGGCAATGCCGAGGGCGAGGCAGAGCACCGCCGCAGCGGCGAGGCCTTTGGCGCGACGGAGGCCACGTTCGGCGAAGCGGAGGTCATCGAGCATGGTGGTTCCTCGGAGGGACGGACGACGGACGACGGACGATGGGCGACGGGCGATGGGCGACGGGCGACGGGGCTCATAGGTAAGGGTCGTGCCGGCGCGACGAGATTGCTAGGCTCTGGTGGCGCAACGGGTTGGCTCGTGCGCAGCGGCGACTTCCTGGGCGGCGTTGTCCGGTGATGGGATGGCGCGTGCCGAAATCGCACAGTCGTGTCGGAGGATCAGGACATTGAGATGTTAGATCGTCCATGGGGCGCCACACAACCTCCGACTCCGACGGCAACTTTTTGCGAGCGAGAGCCGTAATTAGAGTCGTGAAAACCCGCCTTCGCGCTCTCCTCGCATGTCTCGGGGGCGCGCTCGTCGCCGCGGCAGTCTCTGCTCCCGCCGCGGCGCAGCAGTCCACCGACATCATTCGTGGCCGTGTCACCGGCCCCGACACTCTACCGATCGTCCGAGCACGCATCACCGCGACGTCGTATCAAGGCAACATCTCCAAGACTGCCGAGACCGATCGCAATGGCCGGTTCCAGATCATCTTCATCAATGGCGAAGGTGACTACTGGATCGAGGTCGCCAAGATCGGCTACAACCGCCGGCGCTTCGAGATCCGCAAAGTCGGCGACGAGCAGGTGATGCTCGCCGACGCGCGCCTGACATCCGCGGTGGTGGCGCTGGACGCGGTGACGATCACGGCCGACAACCGCGCGCTCGTGAACCGGAATGCTCGCCCGACGGACGTGAGCGGCGGGGAAAAGCCGCTGACGTCGAATTCGGCACAGGTGTCGCCCGACCAGGCGGGGAACCTGGCCGCGATGGCGGCGGCGGCCGCGCCCGGCATTCAACGCATCCCCGGCATGGATGGCCAGGCCGACATGTTCTCCGCATTCGGGCTCTCTGGCGACCAGAACAACACCACGTTCAACGGTCTGGGCTCCGGGGTCAGCGCGCTTCCGCCCGACGCGCAGGTACGGGTCACGTTCAATCAGTTCCCGGCCGATCCGGCGCGCGGGGGTTTCTCCGGCGCGCAGATCAACGTCATGTCGATCCCCGGATCGAACTTTTCATTTCGCGGCTTGAGCGGCTACGGCACCGGACCCGCCTTGCAGTGGACCGATCAGGGGGCGGACTCGTCGGGACAGAAATCGACGACGCTGCGCTTTGGCGGGAGCCTCCGCGGGCCCATCCAGACGGACCAATCCTTCTACAACGCGTCGTACTCGGCGCAGCGCACGTTCGCAGACATGCTGACGCTGCTGAACACGAGCCCCACCGGCCTCCAGGCCGCGGGCGTGGCGGCCGATTCGGCGTCGCGGCTGTTGGCGATTCTCCGAAGCAAAGGAGTGCCGGTGTCGCTCGACCACGGCCCGACCGTGCGCGCGACCGACAATCTCAATTACCAAGCGAACATCGACTTCACGCCCAGCTCGTCGGGTACGGGCAACTCGCTCACGCTCGGCATGTTCGGCGGGTACGTCCATGTGCAGCCGACGGGCGGCAACGTGCAGACGCTGACGAGGACTGCCGCGCAGACGGGCGAAGCGCATGCCTGGTCCACGTCGGCGTCGCTCATGCACTCGAACTACTTCTGGTTCGGCGTCCTCTCGCAGACGACGCTGGGCGTTGCGATCCAGCGCCAATCGCAGGCTCCATACCTCGATTACCCCACGGGCGCGGTGCGCGTCGCATCGCAGCTTCCCGACGGCACCACGTCCATTAAGAATCTCTCATTCGGCGGCGGTGCGCCGCCGAGCGAGGTAGCCAATCAGGCGGTCCAGCTCTCGAACCAGCTCCAGTGGTTCAGCGTCAACAACAAGCACACCATCAAGATCACGTCGAGCGTCTCGCGAGAGCACAACACCTCTGACGTCAATGCGTCGCTCGGCACGTTCGCGTTCAATTCGCTCGCCGACCTGGAAGCCGGGGTGCCCGCGGCGTACTCGCGAACGCTCTCTTCGATTCACTTTCCGAGCGACCAGGTCACCGCGGCCGTCTCGATCGGAGACGCCTGGCGGCCGTCGAGCAAAGTGCAGGTGCAGTACGGCGTGCGGTTCGACGGCAACCGCTTCCTGCTCCGACCGGCATTCAATCCGGCGCTGCGCGATACGTTCGCGATTCGCAATGACGTCGCGCCGAACCGCGTGAACTTCAGTCCGCGGGTCGGTCTGCAATGGACGTACGGCACCGCGCCGACGATCGCGTACGTTCCCGGCGCCGCGCGTCCGCCGCTGGCGGTGATTCACGCCGTCGGCGGCATCTATCAGAACGTCGGTTCGGCCAACCTGTTGTCCGAGGCGGTGTCCCAGACCGGCTTGCCGGCGTCGACGCAGACTATCTCGTGCGTCGGGCCGGCAGCGCCGATCCCGGACTGGAGCTCGTACTCGGCCGGCCCGACCGCGGCTCCTCGCGCGTGCAACGACGGCAGCACGGGAGGCATCTTCTCGAATGCCGCGCCGAGCGTGTTCGCGTTCGACCGGCAGTTCGACCAGCCGCGTTCTTTCCGCACCGCGGCGGACTGGTCGAGTCCCGTGTTGGACAACCGGTTCGTGCTCGGGCTTCAAGGCGTGTTCTCGTGGAACATGAATCAGCCGGGGGTCGTGGACATGAACCTCGATCCGGCGCGCGGGTTCGTGTTGTCGAACGAACAGGGGCGCCCGGTCTTCGTCGATCCAGCGGCTATCGTGCCGACCACGGGGACGGTCTCGATCACCAACTCGCGGCGATCAGTCGCGTTCCGCAACGTGGCGCTCAACAGATCGGACCTGCACTCCGCGTCCAGGCAGTTCGTCGTGAAGGTGGTGCCGGTCACGACCAACAAGTATCGCCACTGGGACTTCAGCTACTCGCTGCTCGATGTGCGCGACCAGTTCTACGGGTTCAGCGGGGTAGGCAACACCGCCGGCAATCCGTTCGATCGGCAGTGGGGTCCGCACGCGGCGGAGGGAAAGCACCAGTTCACGGTCAACTGGAACAGCATTCCGATCGCGGACCTGGTCTACGTCACGATCGGCACGACCGTGCGCTCGGGCACGCTGTTCACCCCGATGATCGCCGGCGACGTCAACGGCGACGGGTACCTGAACGATCGCGCGTTCATTTTCAGCCCGGCGACGACCGCCGACACGAGTCTCGCCGCGTCGATACGATCGCTCATCGCCACCGGCGCGCCGGCGGCGAGGGAGTGCCTGACGAAGCAATTGGGGCAGCTCGCCGAGCGGGCAACGTGTCAGGCGCCATGGGTGACGACGGCCAATCTTCGCCTGACCTTGAATCCGCAAAAGCTACGGCTCCCCAAGCGAGCCAACATCTCGATCAACTTCACGAATCCGCTGGCGATCGCGGATCTCATCGCGCACGGGAGCAACGACACGCGAGGTTGGGGGCAGGACATTCCGCCGGATCAGAATCTTCTGTTCGTGCGCGGCTTCGACCCGGTGGCGCGACAGTTCAAGTACGCGGTGAACGATCGGTTCGGCTCGACGCGGCCGCAGCAATCGGCCTCGCGGTCGGCCGCGTTCGTGAGCATCAACGTGAACTACGACATCGGGTTCACCCGCGAACGTCAGATGCTGACGCAGCGGCTCGATGCCGGCCGCGGGCGGCCCGGCGCCAAGGCAAACGCGCAAACGCTCAAGGCTTTCGGAACAGCATCCATCCCGAATCCGATGGCGATGATTCTGCAGCAGCCGGACTCGCTCAAGCTCACGCGGCAGCAGGCGGACAGCCTTGCGACGCTGAGCACGAAGTTCGCTCGGCTCGCCGATTCCATCTGGACGCCGGCGGCGAAGGCGCTGGAGGCGGAGCCCAGCGAGTACAGCCACAGCGTGGCCTATCGGCGCTACGTGGTGGCCCGCGAGCAGACGATGGACTATCTGATCTCCCTGGCACCGGCGGTGCGCGATCTTCTCACGCCCGCGCAGAAGCGAAAACTGCCGCCCGTCATCCTCAACTACCTCGACGATCGTGTGCTCAAGTTCCTCCGGTCGTCGAGCGCGGGTGACGGCGGAAACTTCTTCATTCGATAATTGTCATTATTGCGAGTCCCAGCGAAGAACCTACTTCATCCCTCCCTCCCCCTCCCGTGAAGGCGATGCAATCCTCCGTGCGCACACTCACCGCTGTTGTCATAGCCGCCGCCGCAAGCGCCGGTGCGCAGACTCCAATTCCGATCCGGACGATCGGCCCGATTCTCGCCTCGAGCACCGAGAACGTCGGCCGCGCGATCACCGTGCGCGCGACGTCGGACGGACACGTGATCGTCGGTGCCGGGGCACGTCAACGCGTGTATGCATTCGACTCGACGCTCAAGACGTTCACGATCGTCGTCGATTCCGGCACCGGAACGGGGATCGTGCCGATTCGGACCACGGGCGTCATTCCCTACCTGGGTGATTCGACTCTCTTGCCGGACTTCGGCGCCAATGCGCTCCTCGTACTCGACGCGACCGGCAAGCAGGTGCGCTCGATGGCGCCGCCGCGAGCGCAGGATCTCGTGTTCCTCGGAATACCGGCCGCGTTCGGCCGTCCCGGGTTCGATGCGAAAGGTCGACTGATCTATCGCACGCAGCTCCCGCCCAACCTGCGCCCCAAGCCGACGCCATCGGGCGATCAGAAGATCGAGATGACGCCGGTGAATCCCGATTCGGCGCCAATCGTCCGGGGCGACTTCGACACGCGTCGCATCGATACGCTCGCGTGGATGAAGACGCCGAGCCAAGGCCGCGTGGCGATGGAGGTCAAGGAGAATCCGGCGGGTGGACCGCCGAGCATGACGATGCACATGATGGTGAATCCCTTCCCGATGTCGGACGAATGGTCGCTGCTCAGCGATGGCACGATCGCGATCGTGCGCGTCCACGACTACCACATCGACTGGATCGACCCCGACGGCTCGCGGCGCTCGAGCCCGAAAATGCCCATCGATTGGCGCCGGTACACGGACGAGGAGCGAACGCAGCGCGTGGACTCGATCAAGCGCGTCGTGGACGAGCAGCTCAAACGCCAGACGTCGATGATGGGTCCTGGCGGTCCGCAGATCAAAATGGATGTGACCGTCGTTCCCGACAGTGAGTTCCCGAGCTTCTGGCCGCCCATCCAGCCGGGCTCCGTGCTGTCCGATCTCGACGGCCGTCTTTGGATTCTGCCGGCAACGTCGACGCATGCGGCCAACGGTCTTACCTACGACGTCGTCAATCGCAGCGGCGAGCTCGTGGAGCGTGTTCAATTGCCGAAGGATCGCGTCATCGCCGGTTTCGGGCCGCACAACGTCTTGTATTTGACGAGGGCGGAAGGCGACGCGACGTACCTGGAGCGTGCGCTGCTCAGCGGGCCGCCGAAGTAAGACAGCGCGATCGACCGACTGACTATTCAGCCTTGAGCGCGGTGATCGGGTCGATGTGCGCGGCTCGCCACGCAGGCCGCGCACAACCGACGGCCACCGTCAAGAAACAGACGACTGACGCGGCGGCAAAGGTCAGCGGATCACTCGGGGGCACGCCAAAGAGCATGCTGCTCATCGCGCGCGCGGCGGCGTACGCGATCAGCATGCCGGGCACGATGCCGAGGAGCGCCATGCGCACGGCGTCACCCACGAGCATGCGACCGACGACCGACGGCTGTGCACCGAGCGCGAGCCGCACGCCGATTTCGCGGTCGCGCTGCGCCACCGTGAACGCGAGCAGCCCATGGATGCCGATGCCGGCGAGGAGGAGCGCGAGCGCAGCGAGTGCGCCGAGCACGCGGATCTGCGTCCGTCGCGTCACCGATTGATCGGCGACGACGTCGGCCAGCATGCGAATGTCGGAGAGTGGCTGCTGCGCATCGGCCTCGCGCACGATCCGCCGAATCGCCGGCAACAGCGTCAGTGCATCCTGGGTGGAACGGACGACGAGGTCCTTGGGCACGTACAGTCCGCCGAGCCCGTCGGACGATTGGAAGATCGGCCGATACATCTGCGGCTCGGCGACACGCTCCAGGCCGCGCACGCGAACGTCGCCGACCACGCCGACGACGGTCAACGTCTCGCCTCGCGTCTCGAACATCTTACCGAGTGGATCGGCGTTTGGCCAAAAGCGCCTGGCAAACGACTCGCTGACGACGGCGACGAGCGGGCGGCCGCGCGTATCCGTCTCGTTCACGTCACGCCCGAGCCGAATGGGGATGCGAAGCGCGGCAAAGAATTGCGAGCTGACGAAGCGATAGCTCGCAGCACGCGTGTCGTCGCGGCGATTCGCGTTCCTGTCTTCGCCCGGGAGGTTGATGCCGGTGATTCCGCCGGTCAGGACCATCGGCAGGCCGCTCGTGTACGCGGCGCTCTCCACACCTGGCAGCGCGCGGACGCGCGGGAGCACTCGATCGAAAAACTCGTTGCGTGGCGCCACGCTATCGTACCGCGGCGACGGCAGCGCGGTGCGGAGCGTCAGCACGTTGTCCGTCGAAAAGCCCGGCGGGACTTCGTTCACGCGCGCGATCGCGCGAATGAGGAGCCCTGAGCCGACGAGCAGAATCACGGAGACTGCGACCTCGGTCGCAACGAGTGCCATGCGCAGGCGCTGCCGCCTGCTCCCACCGCGCCCTTCGCGCAGCGCCGCAAAGCCCGTCTTCCCGGCGACGCGCCGTGCGGGCAAGAGGCCGAAGCCGAGTCCGGTGAGCGCCGCGAATGCCGCAGCCAACCCGAAGAAACGAGGGTCGAGCGGCGGCCGCGCGCCGAGCGGCAGCGACGACGGCACGAGCTGCCCGAGCAGCGGAGCGATGAGCGCTGCGGCGAGCGCCCCGGCAATCGCCCCACACACGACCAGCACGAGACTCTCGGTGAGCATCTGGCGAACGAGCCGCTCTCTGCCCGCACCGAGCGCGGCACGGACGGCCAGCTCTCGTTCGCGCTCCGAGGCCCGCGCCAATGACAAGTTGGCGAGATTGGCACAGGTGAGGAGAAGGAGACAGAGGCTCGCGCCGCACAGGCTCCAGAGAATCACCCGGAAGCGCGGCGACATTTCGTCGCGCAGCCGGAAGAAGCTGAACCCGAAGTTTCGATAATCGTTCGGGTATTCGCGCTCGAGATGGCGGGCAAACGTCGCGAGCTCCGAGCGGGCCTGTTCGAAGCTCACACCGGGGTCGAGCCTGGCGATCCCCTGCAGGTATGTGTCGCCGCGGTCCACGAACGCATCGTCGCGAAGTACCAGCGGCATCCAGAGCTGCACTTCGGGAGTCGGAAAGTGAAAGCTCGGCGGCATGACGCCGATTACCGTGAACGGTGTGCCGTCGAGACTCACGGTCTTGCCGACGATGCTGCCATCTCCGCCGAACTGCGACTGCCACAACCCGAATCCGATCACGATCGCGCGGTTGTCATCGGTACGCGTGCGGCTGGCATCGAACGCGCGGCCGACCACCGGCGGCACTCCGAGGAGCGGCAGCACCTCCGGCGTCACGAGCGTCGCCGGAATTCGAACCGGCTCGCCGATGCCGGCGAGGTTGACGCCAATGCGAAGGAATGCGCCCACCGACTGGAACGACCGCGTTTTCGTCGCGACGTCGCGGTAGAGGGCGGGCGACAGCTCGTTCATGCACCCCCAACCCATACGTCCGTTAATGCCCTCGCATATCCGAACCAGGCGATCGGGCTCGGGAAAGGCGAGCGGCCGCAGGAGCGCGAAGCCGGCCGTGGAGAACGTCGCCGTGTTCGCGCCGACGCCGAGCGCAGTGACAAGGATGGTGGTGGCGGCGAAGCCGCGCGAGACGCGCAGCGAGCGCGTTGTGTAGCGGAGGTCCTGGACGAGGATCTCCCAGTGCACGGCGGCCGCGTTGGGGATGACGTCGCCGACGGCGGCCAACGCGGCGCCGATGCGGCCGCGGTCGCGCACTGATTCGGCGTACGCCCGCTCGAGCTCGGCGGCGTAGTCGGCGCGGAAGCCGGCGGGGTAGAGGCGCAGCAGCGCCCGATAGAAGCGTGGCGTCATGTGGCCTCCGGGCGCAGCCCGCGCTGTCGCGCGACCTGTACGAGATCGGTCATCCGCCGCAGCTCGGCGCGCGTGCACGCCTCGCCGAGCGGAGTGAGGCGATAGTAGCGGCGGCGTGCGTCGTCGGCGAGCGTGCGACGCTTGGCAACTTCGGCGATGAGGCCCTGCTCGACCATTCGCGCAATGGAGCGGTAGAGCGTGCCGGCGCTCATGCGCAGCTCACCTCTGGTGCGCTCTTCGACGTCCTGGATAATTGCGTAGCCGTGCCGCTCCTGGTCCACGAGGGAGAGGAGGATGTGCAACGTCGCCGGTGGGAGCGGAACGAGTTCGGCCACCTGGTCCTGGAGGCGCGTCATGCGGACTACACTATAGCCACAGTGGCTATAGTGTCAAGAGGCTAGGCTGGCAAATCAGCGCAAGCTGCTCCGATGCCCCCACCATCACGCCCTGGAATCGAGGAGCTTCGTCCAGTTCGTGATCACCACCGCACGTACGGCGGCACGTTCTGTTCGATCGTCCGGAACTCGGCCTCGGTGAGCGGCAGCACGCGGAACGCACGGTAGGCGTCGCGGATCACGGTCACCTGCGCAAACGCGTCCGATCCCCAGACCACGCGCTCGAGTCCAATCTGGCGCAGGCGCGCGGCGATCGTGTCCTTCTTGTCGAGCGAGCGTGCGAGCGAGATGATTCCCGAGACATCGAAGTACACGTTGCGCACGCGGGGATCGTGACGGCCGATCGCGTCCACGAAGACGGATAACGCGTCGGCGGTGGGATCGTCGTAGCCACCGGCGCCGGTAAGGTGAGCGATCTGCACCGGTACGTCGGGCGCCGAGGGGAGTACTTGCTCCACGAACGCGCGCGCCTCCTTGGCACCATACGCGCGTTTCTGGTTCACCGACGAGCGCATGTGCACGACGATCGCCATTCGGCTCGCATTCGCCGCGCTGAAAACACGCCTCAGTGCCGCCACATGCTCGGGCTTGTCGAGATCGACGTCGGAATGTCCGAAGTGAAGCTTGATGCCCGACGCGAGACGCGGATCGCGCGCGCATCGGGCGATCTCGTCGAGCGCGTAGTCGCGCAGAGGATTC